>JAAYGG010000145.1 GCA_012727895.1 Bacillota bacterium | reverse complement strand
GCTTTCGGTTGCTGAGGCGGCTTGCCCGGTTTGCGGCCAAAGCAGGCAGCCGGTGATTACCCACCAAATTACCGGGGACGAGCCCTTCCTCGACTGCACTTTACGGGCAACGGGGGTGGCGTCCTGGGAGATCCTGGCCGGGCGGGCCGGCTTCGAACAGGTTTATTTTGAACTCAGCGGTGACCGGGCGTATATGGAGAGGGGGGCAAAAAATGGCCACCGGTGAGGAGCAGGGGAAGACAGGAACGGACCGCCGGCAGCAACCAGGAGCGCCGGACGATTTTGAACTAATTATCGGCCAGAGTCGCGAGTTAAGAGAGGGACCACCGGTTAAAGGGCCGGTCACTGTGGAGATTTCCCTGGCGGTGATGGTGGAGTTGGTGAAGTATGCGGCCGCCGACCGCAACCACGAGCAGGGGGGATTCCTCCTTGGCCGGTGCCGGGAGGTGGACGGCCGGGTGATGGTGAGGGTGACGGCTTGGGTGGAAGCAAAATACGCCACCCGGCGGCATTCCAGCCTGACCTTTACCCACCGGGACTGGGAGCATCTGGCGACTGAGCATGAACGGTTATACCCCGGTTTGCGGGTGGTGGGCTGGTTTCACACCCATCCCGGTTTCGGGGTGTTTCTCTCGGGGTACGACCTTTTTATCCACCGCCACTTTTTCGCCGCCCCGGACCAAATAGCGCTGGTGATCGACCCTTTGCGTAAAAAGACCGGTGTCTTTATCTGGAAGAAAGGCGAGATTGTGGAGGGGGATTTCCGGATCGTCGACACGGAGCCCACCGGAGAGAGTAAGGCCGGGGGAGGCCCTGCCGGAACAAAAGAGACGCTGTTGGGCAAGGGTTTCTTCATTGCTTCGCCGGAGGAAGGGTTAGAGGGGGAGAAATCCACGAATGGCTCAAAAGGTACGCGCAATGATGCGCCGGAGGATTTGGAATAAAGAATTGAGATGAAGGAGGTAAACCATGAGCACACCGCGGTTAAGAAGGCTGCAGGCCGATTATGAACAGGTGATGAAGGCTTTTACCGGCCATCCCTATATCACGGTCCGGGCAAGCGGCGGGAACCCGCCAACAGTTTATCATGTCACATACCGGGTGCCCGGTTTACGGTTGGGCAGGAGAGGCGCCCCGGAGGAGAGCCACCGGCATGAGGTTGTCTTCCAATTGACCGCCAACTACCCGCAGATAAAGCCGAGATGTACAATAAAAACCCCGATTTTTCACCCGAATTTCCGGAGCGGGGTTGTCTGTATCGGCGACCACTGGGCGGCGGGCGGGGAGACTTTGGTTGACTTGATTGTAAAGGTCGGCGACATGATTCAATATAAAGAATACAACATCAAAAGCCCGATGGATGCGGAAGCGGCCCGCTGGGCCCGGACCAACGAAGGACGTTTTCCCATCGGCAACTTGGATCTCTACCCGGAAGAGCCGCAAGCCCGGGCCTTTAGTCAAGGGAAAGATGACTGGGAGATCGAGTTCAAACCGGCCAGCGGGGAGGCCAATGATTTTGACCTCATCTTCCACTAACGGGCCCCCGCCACGCCATGCCTCCTGGAAAAATGGCCATGTTTCCTGGTAAAAGGGGCATCCTTCCAGGAAAGAGACGGGGATCCGCCAAGAAAATCAATGACCCGGAAAAAGAGAGAACAATCCGGGGAAAAAGGTGAAGGGAAAAACCAATGCGGAACTTTTGCAAGAAAAGGGGGTGCTGGAATGCGGAGGATAACAAAATGGCAGCGGCAACTGGTTTACACCCTCCTGCTCCTGGGTGTCGCCTTTGGGGCCGGCCATTTGGCCCCGTTCGGGACCAAGGGTTCCGATTATGCCGGGCGCCTGGCCTACCCGGCGGTGGTTGCCATTGAGAGTAAGGAAAGCCTGTGTTCGGGTTTTTTTATCTCGACCGCAGGGCATGTGCTCAGCTGCGCCCATGGGCTTGTGGACGGGCACGGGGTGACGGTGGTGACAGCCAACGGGCAACGCTTTCCGGCGGATGTGGTGGCTGCCGATCTCCAAAAGGACCTGGCGGTGCTGAAAGTGGAAACCACAAATCCTCCCCTGCTCCGGCTGGGCGAGAATCACAGCGCCTATTATGAACGGATTTACCTCTTCGGGCACAGGCAAGGGAGGGCGGAATGGACGGAGGGACAACTAATAACCGCCGACTTGTTGGTTGACGGGCAAAGATATATGCAGATTCAGGGAAAGGCGGTCCCCGGTTACTCGGGAGGGCCGCTCCTCGATGGGAATGGCAATGTTTTGGGGATGGTAACACAACTCATTGCCCGGACCGATCTAGCCCTGGCGGTCCCGGCCGGGGTTTTAAGGGATTTTTTAAGCGACCACCGGATTGCCCATAGTTTTGTGGGAGATGATTTTTTGCCCAAGGGCAATACCGGCCGGCTCTGGCCCCCGGCGCCGGGAAACTGGGCGGATTTGTCCCCAACCGTGAAGGGGGTCATCCTCCTCTTGCCGGTGGCGGTCACCGCAGCCTTAATCTTTTTCCTCCGGTGGTACCAACGGAGGAAAAAGCGCCTGGATGAGCATGATTTTGAAATCGAGTTCCCGGCGGGAAACGGCTGCTGAGAGCGGGGAAAGGTAGTGGTTTTCGCCGCCAAGCAAGGGAAAAAGGCCAGGCCGGCATGGTTATCCCGGAGTTTGGCCTGGTTTCAAGTTAAACCGGATTGCCGGGGCAGGGAAGGAGGGTGATAAGGATGATTGGCGGTACAGGAGGGAAAAAAGCCGGCAACAAAGGGGAACGGGAAGACCGCCTAGGGCAGACCGGTGAGGAAAAGGTTTTCTCCGTGGAGGAAGGCGGCGGGAAAGCGGAGGTCACCCCGGCAACTTTCGAAATCACCGCTGAAGAGCTTGACACTGTTCCGATGGAGCAGGAGGCGGCAGCCGGGGCGCCGGAGGCAGGCACCTCCGCCTGGGAAATCACCGGCGCCGAATTGGATGCCGTCCAGCCCGCCCTGGTCTTTACCGCTGAAGAGCTGGATGCCGCCGGCCACAGATTGGAGTTTACCCCTGAAGAACTGGACGCGGTATTGGCCGGCAAGGGCGGTCCCACGGTTGAACAAGGAGAACCTCCCCTAAAGCCGGCGGGCTTCAAAGAAAAATTGCTTGGCCACATACCAACAAACCTCTGGCAGATGGCGGTTGCCGGCCTGGCCGGCGCTGTTCTGGCCTGGGTGGTTTATGAATGCTTTGGTTTGCGTACCAGCGACTACCGTTCACTTATGGATTTGGTCCTCATAGAGGCCTTATGGGGCTTTGTGATCTCGGGAATCATCGGTTTCTCCTTCGGAGCCGTAGAATCGCTCCTCAACCGCCAGTATGGACTGGTGCTGCAGAAGGGTCTCCGCTGGATGTGCGGGGCGGCGGCCGGTGGGTTTCTCGGGAGCGGGGCTGGTGAGATCATTTACAACCTTCTCCTCCAGAGATATGTCATCCCCCCGTTTCCCTGGCAGATCTTCGCCCGGACGTTGGGATGGGCCCTTTTCGGGGCCGGGATGGGAATGGGCAACGGCTGGATGGCCGGAGACAGAAAAAGGTTTGTCAATGGCTTAATCGGAGGGATCGCCGGTGGCGCGGCCGGTGGGTTGGTCTTTGATTTTATCTCTATCCCCTTGCCTTACGGGGAAGGAAGCGCCGCCCGGCTTATTGGTTTTCTGGCCCTGGGCGGCGGGATCGGCGCCCTCATCGGCCTGGTTGAACATCTCCGGAGGGAGGTCTGGTTTGCCGCTGTCAGCGGCCCAATGCAAGGCAAGGAGTTTATCCTTTTTGGCAAACAGACCGTTTTTGGATCATCCGGCAAAGCCGATATCGTCCTCTATGGCGATCCGTCGGTTCCTCCTTACGCTTTCCGTGTTGAAACGGTTGACGGTCACAGCTACCGGGTGACGGACTTGACAGGCCAGGGGATGGTCAGGCACAACAACCTTCCCGAGCAGCAATTTTCCTTACGGAACGGGGATCTGATCGGCATCGGCAAGCACCTTTTACAATTCCGGGTCAAAATAACCTAAACTCTGAGTGGAAGGGAAAACCTCCGGCATAAACGCCGTGTCAAAACAGCCGGGGGGATTTGTCCATTATAAAATATGGTTTACTTTTCAAAAGGAG
>JAAYGG010000023.1 GCA_012727895.1 Bacillota bacterium | reverse complement strand
GAAGCGATCAAGATGGCGCCGGTCATCAAAGAACTGCAAAAAGCGGGGGACTGTTTTTCCCTGCGGGTGGTGGTCACCGCCCAGCACCGGGAGATGCTCGATCAGGTCCTGGATCTTTTCGGGATCAGGGCCGACTACGACCTCAACATTATGCAGCCCGGCCAGTCCCTGCCCGATCTTGCCTGCCGGATTCTTTCCCGGCTGACCCCGGTCTTTGCCAGGGAACGGCCGGATCTGGTGATGGTCCATGGGGATACGGCCACCACGTTCCTGGGAGCGCTGGCCGCCTTTTATCTCCAGATCCCCGTGGCCCACGTGGAGGCCGGGCTAAGGACCTACCGGCCCTATTCGCCGTTTCCCGAGGAGATGAACCGGCGGCTAACCGGGGCGCTGGCCGCTTATCATTTTGCCCCCACCCGGACGGCGGCGGAAAATTTATTGGCCGAGCGGGTCCCGCCCGCTGCGGTCATGGTAACCGGGAACACGGTGATTGATGCCCTGCTCGCCGTGGCCGCGCGTCCGGACTTGAAAATTCCCCGTGCAGTAGCGGATATCCCGGCCGGGGAGAAGGTGATCCTGGTCACTACCCACCGGCGGGAGAATTTAGGCGAGCCGTTGCGCCGGATCTACAGCGCCCTCCGTTTGTTGCTGGCCGACTTCCCCGGCCTCTGGGTGGTCTTCCCCGTCCACCGTAATCCGCTGGTCCGGAAGGCGGCCAAAGAAATCCTGGGGGATTTATCCCGGGTTAGGCTCCTTCCGCCCCTGGAGTATGGGTCGTTTGTGGCGCTGATGCGCCGGGCCGACCTGGTGCTGACAGATTCCGGGGGGATCCAGGAAGAAGCGCCGGCCCTGGGCAAACCGGTGCTGGTTTTACGCGATACCACCGAGCGCCCGGAGGCGGTCCGTGCCGGGACAGTCCGCCTGGTCGGCCTGGACGAGGAGAAGATCCGGGCGGAGGTCCGCCGGTTACTCCTGGACGAAGCGGCCTACCGGGAGATGGCCCAAGCGGTCAACCCTTACGGGGACGGCCGGGCGGCGGAAAGGATCTGCGCTTTTCTCCAATGGATCTATGGCTACCGGGCGGAGAAACCGGAGGAATTCAGGGCAGACCATTAGCAACAAGATTCCGACCTTTTAGGGGATAAAGGGATACTAATATTATAGAATCGGCCCAAGACGGGAAATGCGCAAAAGCGCCATTGCCGTCTTGGGCTTTTTTTTGTTCTCCCTTTCTCCCCGGTGTGCCGGGGCAACAGGGGCAGGTATATCCCGGCCTTTTTATGGCTATAATCCTAATGAAAAGGCTGGCCACTTGGGGGTTGGGAGAATGATCCTGAATAAAGTCGAGATCTGCGGGGTCAACACGTCCAAGCTGCCGGTTCTCACCAACACCCGGATGCGTGAGTTACTGCAGAAGATGAGGAACGGTGAGAAGGGCGCGCGGGAAGCGTTGATCCAGGGGAATCTCCGGCTGGTGCTCAGTGTGATCCAGAGGTTTAATAACCGCGGCGAATATGTGGACGACCTCTTCCAGGTCGGTTGTATCGGGTTGATGAAGGCCATCGATAATTTCGACCTTTCGCAGAATGTGAAATTCTCTACTTACGCAGTGCCGATGATAATCGGCGAGATCCGCCGCTATCTGCGGGATAACAATCCCTTGCGGGTGAGCAGGTCCCTGCGGGATATCGCCTACAAGGCGCTGCAGGTCCGGGATTCGTTGACCGGGAAGAACGGGAAAGAACCGACGGTCAGCGAGATCGCGGGGGTCTTGAATGTCCCCAGGGAAGAGATTGTTTTCGCCCTGGATGCCATCCAGGAACCGATCTCCTTGTTTGAGCCCATCTATCATGACGGGGGGGACCCGATCTTTGTCATGGACCAGATCAGCGACGAGAAGAACAGCGACAGCCAGTGGCTGGAGGAGATCTCAATCCGGGAAGCCATGTCGAAACTGAACGAAAGGGAGAAGCAGATCCTGCGCATGCGGTTTTTTGAAGGGCGGACCCAGATGGAAGTGGCGGAGGAGATCGGGATCTCGCAGGCCCAGGTATCCCGGTTGGAAAAAACCGCTTTAAAACATATGCGGAGGTATATTGCGGGGAACCGGAAGAAGGAGTGATGAGGTTTGCGGGTACGGATTGGTTTTGCCGTCCTCTTGATAATTATTGCCGGACTGTCGCTTGCGGGCAGCCATTGGCTTAAAGGGGTAAGGGACCGGGCGGTCTTCGCCTTTGCCACCGGAAACCTGCTCCGCCTGCATGTTGTGGCCAACAGCAACGACCCGGTGGACCAGGAACTGAAATTAATGGTGAAAGAGAGGATTCTCAGGGAAACCCGGGGGATTGCAGGCGCCCGCAATCGCCGGGAGGCCCTGGCGTTTTTAGCGGCGAACCGGGAGTCCCTGGCCAAAGCGGTCGAGGAGGAACTGCGGAAGCACGGTCGTACCGAACCGGTGCGGCTGGAGATCGGCAGGTATCCATTTCCGGAGAAGAGCTATCCCTTTGGAGTCCTGCCCGCCGGCGCCTATCACGCCCTCCGGGTGGTGCTCGGGGAGGGGCAAGGGGAGAATTGGTGGTGTGTCCTCTTCCCGCCGGTCTGTCATTTAACCACCGGTGAACCGGGGAAAATGCCGGAGCTGCCGGAAGAGATCCGCCTCCGGTGGCGGGCGTGGGAGGAGTTCCTGCGGGTCTGGGCGCAGGTGAAAGAGACGGGTCTTGTCGCCGGGCGCCGGGAAAGCTGAACCGGCCACGGGCCGGGG
>JAAYGG010000144.1 GCA_012727895.1 Bacillota bacterium | reverse complement strand
CTCCTTCCATTATTATTCAATTCTATAAACAACAAGCGCTTACTTGGCTTAAGTTCCTAAAGGTGTTTGTTAGCTTCTTCGAATCCGCTTATGACCATAATAGTATTTTTTATACTAAAGCGTCAGAATTTATTATCATTTATGTCAAATATATCAAAAAATGTAAACTTTGTCAAATAAAAATTTCATGGGATAGTGTCAAGACACTGTAGGTTTTTAATCTCACATTCAGCAAACATGCACTAAATAACAATATTGAGTTCATTAAGAAATTTTGGACCGCCTCGGAGAACAGTGGAATATTATCAAGATTTTTTACTCCAGCCGGTATTTTCTTT
Organism: Bacillota bacterium; assembly: GCA_012727895.1. Lineage (GTDB taxonomy): Bacteria > Bacillota > UBA4882 > UBA10575 > UBA10575 > JAAYGG01. The sequence continues at coordinate 97,419 of JAAYGG010000144.1, read as the reverse complement.
AGTAAACGCTTTAGTCTTTCCTGTACTGCGCCTTTTATTTTGACGGAGTTAGACTAATGTTATAAAGAAGCCTTGCAGTCAAAGGCGGTCTATGGTATACTAAAAAACATGCCGGACATAAGATCCCTTGTTGGAGGTGGATAAATTGGCCCTTCGTTGTGAAATATGCGGTAAAGGACGGCAAACCGGATTCCGCGTCAGCCATTCCAATATCAAAACCAAGCGCTCTTGGTTGCCGAACATCCGGAAACTGCGGGCTAAGATCAACGGGACCAACAAAACCATTAAAATCTGCACCCGTTGCCTGCGTGCTGGAAAAGTAGAACGGGCTGTCTAATAACGGCGCCAGAAAAAGACCCAAAGGGTCTTTTTTTCTTTTTACCTTTTTTTCCCGTTGAAATATTTCTCCCTTTAGTTTGCTTATAGTTTTGCTGTTGCCTTATTTCTCCGGTTAAGTTGGTTTTCCCGTTGAAACAGACTTCCGGGAAGGAAAAAAAGGGGGTACTGCGCGATGAAAGAAACAGTATTGATTACCGGGGCCGGCAGGGGGATTGGCCTCGCCTTGACAAAAGAGTTTCTGGCCGCCGGGTACCGGGTCTTTGCCGGGGTCCGCAAGACTTATCACCTGCTTGAAAAGGAGAAGGAGCAATACCCGGCAGACCTTATCCTTGTCCCCCTGGATGTCACAGATATGGCGTCGGTCCGGGCGGCGGCAGCGCAAGTTTCCGCCGCAACCCCGGCCCTGGAGATCCTGGTTAATAACGCCGGGGTTTATTTGGGGGACAAAACCCGGCCCTTGGAAGAGCTGGACCTAGAAGACAACCACCTCCAGCAGACCATGGAGGTTAACGCCTTCGGCCCCCTCCGGGTGGTCCAGCAGTTTCTTCCCCTGCTGGCCGCAGGGGAGAAAAAGATCATCATCAATATCTCCTCCGAGGCCGGCAGTATCGGCGATTGCTGGCGGAAACAGGAGTACGCCTACGCCATGTCAAAGGCGGCTTTAAACATGCAGACCCGCATTCTCCATAATTATCTCAGCCCCCGGGGGTTCAAAGTCCGGGCGCTCCATCCCGGCTGGGTCCGGACGGATATGGGCGGGAAGGAGGCCGACCTTGACCCGGCTACTTCCGCCGCGGGGATATTTAACCTCATCCAAAAGGTGGCAGCAGGAGAACAGGTGACGAAAGAAGACGGGGAAGGAATCTACCTGGATTACCAGGGAAATATTTTGCGGTGGTGAGGCGAGATGCAAAAACCGGTACGGGTCTTAACCTTCTTAAGCGGCGGCTGGCATGATTTCCAAGGTTTTGCCGGGGCAATCCGCTCATTGCTTACCCCCCACGGTTTTGCCGTAGACGCCAGTTTTGACCCGGATTCCCTGCTCCGGTTGGCGGAAACAGACTACCGGGTGGTCATAAATTATACCTGTTTTCTCCGGCCGGAAGAGGAAACCGACGTGACCGGCGTGAGAAACCTGGCGGAAAACCACGTGACCGCCTTGTCCAAGTGGGTCCGGAACGGCGGCGGTCTCCTGGCGGTCCATGCCGCCACGGCGACCGGCGAGTCCCCGGCGGAACTCCGCCACCTGCTGGGCGGGGCTTTTCTCTCCCACCCGGAACCTTTTGCCTTTACCGTCTACCCCCTTCCGGGAAAACACCCGATCACCGACGGGATAAGAGCTTTCACCGTTTATGACGAGTTTTATCTTGAAGAATACGACCCCTCCGTCCACCTACACATGGTGGCCATTGACCGCGGTACAGCTTATCCCATGGTCTGGAGTAAAAGCGAGGGCCAAGGTAAAGTCGTCCACGTGGCCATGGGCCATGATGAAGGGGTATGGAACCACCCGGCCTACCGCCGGTTGCTGCTGCAAAGCGTCGCTTGGCTGGCCGGGTGTGAGCTTTAGTTTCTGCCCGCCTTACACCGTTGCCGCCTTAATCGGGACTCCCTAGCGGGTTCTGCGGCAAGTTTAACACTGGCGGCCCGCCAAAATAGACCTGGGGAACTTCACCCATAATTACCGCCTCCGCCAGCGGAACTTCTGTTCTCACTTCTGCGTTTGCAAAGGTAAGGGGGATTACTATTCTGACCCTTGTCTTTATCTCCAGGTAGATTTTGTGCCTGGTCTGGTTGATCCCGGCCTGCTCAAAACGGTCAAAGACCCGGCTTTCCACGGCGCCGGCGGGGATGATCTCTATGGGGATATCCGGGCCCCTGCCGGCCATGACCTGGCTGCCCAGTAATTGCCCGAGGGGGATATGGATCCGGGCCCGGCTTACTTTTTCCAGTTCTTTTTGCACGGCGATGGTCGCCTCGGAAGCCAGGCGGTTAATATCGCCGGTATTGGGTTGCATCAAGACCACCCGCCCGCGGTTGTCGACCTTAACTGTGATCAGGTCTTCATAGCGGATCTGGGGGACCACCTCTTCACGAACGGCCTTGTTAATTGATTGCGTTGCGATCTGTATCGCCCGGGCCCGGGCGATCTCATGCAGGGCGGGGCGCAAGCGGTGCTCGGCATAGAAAAACCCGGCAAGGAGCAGGAGGGGTATTAAGATCACCCGTAATTTCAGGGGGAATTTCCGCCCCGGCAGCAAAGGGTTTCTTCGCAAGAAGCGTCTTTTCTTTCCGAGGCCTACCCGCATGAGAGCCACCCCCCCTGTACTATATCTATTACTGCAGCGGGTTTTAAGAACTTACCCTTTCCCGCTGGTTTTATGTTATAATAAAGTGATCAGAACGCGCGAGATGCATCCACCACGCTTGACACGCGAGGCGTTCCCCACGTCAGAGGAGGGAAAGAATGGCACGTCGTATCGGTTCCTTCAATCTGTCCTGGACCTTTGTGGCGGCAATTGTCTTTGCCGGCTTGCTCACCGGCACACTGGCAGGAATCATCCTTAGCGCCCGCATTCCCGATCCTCCCGAGCCTAAGGCGGCTACCATCATTTATGACATCAACGGCAACGAAGTAACCCGGCTCTTTCAAGAACACCGGATACCGGTCAACCTCGACCAGATCCCGCAGCTGATGAAGGATGCCATTATTGCCGTGGAAGACCACGAGTTTTATCACCACCGGGGGATTAATATCCGCGCCATGTTCCGGGCCCTGTGGAGGAATATAAAAGCAAGAAGAGTGACGGAGGGCGCCAGTACCATAACCCAGCAGCTGGCGAGAAACGCACTGTTGACCCACCAAAGAACTTTCAGGCGAAAGATAAAAGAGATCTTAATCGCCATTAATTTGGAACGGCGCTTAACAAAAGATGAGATCCTCGAGCGCTATCTCAACGAGATCTACTTCGGCCACGGCGCCCATGGGGTTGAAGCGGCAGCCCAGCGCTATTTCGGCAAGCATATTTGGGAACTGGAACTGCACCAGTTCGCGCTTTTGGCTGCGATCCCCCGGGGGCCGAACCTTTATTCACCCTACCATGAGCCCGAACGGGCTCTGGGCCGCCGCGCCTGGGTGCTCAACCGCATGGTGGTAACGGGTGTGATCAGCGAAGAAGAGGCGGAAGAAGCGAAAAAGAAGCCCCTGGATGTGGTGAGCCAGGCTTCGTTTAAGCGCCAGGCCCCCTATTTTGTTGATTATATTATCCAGGAACTCACCCAAAAACATGGATTTGAAGAAGAAACCCTTTATACGGAGGGTTACAAGATCTATACCACTTTGGACCTGGAATTGCAAACAAAGGCCGAAGAGGTGCTGGCCCGGCGGCTGCCTTGGGGCGAAGAGGATGAAAACGGGATTCTCCAACCCCAGGCGGCATTGGTGGCCATCGATCCCACCAACGGGCAGATCCGGGCGATGATTGGCGGCCGGGATTTCCAAAACACCCAGCTTAACCGGGCGGTTCGTGCACACCGCCAACCCGGTTCCGCCATCAAACCCTTTGTCTATACAGCGGCTATTGACAGCGGCCTCTTCACCCCGGCCACCGTCCTGGTGGACGAACCCGTTGAATTCGTCATGGAACCGGTGGAAGGCGGCGAACACGAGGAGCCATGGGTCTGGAAACCCCGCAACTATAATGATGTCTACCGGGGTCCGATCCGCCTCCGGGAAGCCCTGGAATACTCCGCCAACATCATCGCCATCAAGGTCGTGGAGGAACTGGGCCCGGCAAAGGTGATTAGTTACGCACGGAAAATGGGCCTCACCAGCCTGGTCACTTCCGGCTCCATTAACGACCTTAACCTCTCCTCCCTGGCCCTGGGCGGTCTCGTCAAAGGGGTAACCCCGTTGGAGCTGACAGCGGCCTTTACCCCCCTGGCCAACCGGGGCGTATTTTCGGAACCGATCGCCATTTTGAGGGTGACGAGTAATGAAGGGCTGACCCTTCTGGAGAACAATTCCCGGCGCAAGGTGGTCTTGAGTGAATCCACCGCCTATATGATGACGGATCTCCTCAAGGGCGTCATCGAAAATGGCACCGGCTGGCGGGCCCGGCTGGGACGTCCTGCAGCCGGGAAAACCGGTACTTCCAATGATAATACCAACGCCTGGTTTGTAGGGTATACCCCGGAGCTTTTAGCCACCGTCTGGATTGGCAATGACCGGCAGACCGACCCGCTGGTCGTCGACGGCGGGGTCCGCCTCTCCAGCGCCCACGCGGCGCAGATCTGGGGCGAGTTCATGCGGCAGGCCCTGGCGGATAAGCCGGTCACCGATTTCCCGCCGCCGCCGGAGGTCACCTTTGGGGTGGAGATCTGCGCCGAATCGGGCTTTTTAGCCAGTCCCTACTGCCGGGAGATTATCCCCGAGACCTTTAAGAGCGGCACCGAACCGCAGGAAGTCTGCCCGCTCCATACCACGCCGGATCTGCCCAGTATCACTTCGCTCCAGATCTGCCTGGACTCCGGGCAACTGGCAACAGAGCATTGCCCGCCGGAACGGGTGGTGTACAAGAATTACTGGGTCTCAACGGGCATGGAGATCTGGGACGGCACCCCCATGCCGCAGGAAAAATGTGCAATTCACGGTAAGGATGAGCAGGTAGTGGTGAAGATCTGTACGGAATCGGGGCTTTTGGCCACACCCTTCTGCCCGCCGGAAAAAGTGGTCACCCAGACATTTACCAAGGGCGAAGAACCGACCTTCTCCTGTAACCTGCACCTGCCCTTCAGGATGCGGCGGCAGTAAGGAAAAAATAAAAACCCGGCCGGGAATTCCCCGGCCGGGTTTTTTTCTATTCCACCTCTACCTTCCGCTTCCCAATATTTGATTCTCCATGAACAGACCCTTCACAATCCCGTGTTACCCTGCTAAACAGTGTTTAAGCCGGTAACAGGTTTCCGGTTTAAAACAGGATCTTCTGCCTTCTTACCCAGATGCTCTCCAACAAGCCGATGAAAATGAGGTTAACCGTCATCGCGCTCCCCCCGTAGCTGATAAACGGCAGGGGGATTCCGGTCACCGGCATGATCTGCATATTCATCCCGATATTCTCCAGGACATGGACGAGGAAGACGGCCATGACCCCCACCGCCACCAGGGCGCCGTATTTCTCTTTGGCCTGCTGGGCAATGCGCAGGCTACGCCAGATGAGAAAGAAGTAGAGCCCCAGGAGGATGAAGGCGCCAAAAAACCCCCACTCTTCGCAGAAGACCCCAAAAATGAAGTCGGTATGCTTTTCCGGCAAAAAGCCCAGTTGTCCCTGGGTATTCTGGAAGAGGCCCTTGCCGAAGAACCGGCCCGAACCCACGGCAATCACGGCCTGGCGGACGCTCCACCCGGCGCCTGCCGGGTCGCGACCGGGATCAATAAAAACCAGCAGCCGGTTGATCTGGTAATCTTTAATCGGGAGCGGCACGTCAAAGACGAAGTGGGCAATACCCATCGCCGCCGCCAGGATCAAGACGACCACCAGGATCCAGATGAAGTAACGGATTTTCAGTCCGGCCATGAACAACATGACAAAGAAGAAGAAAACAAAAACCATGGCCGTGCCAAAATCCGGCTGTAACAAAATGAGGGCGAGGGGCGGCAGGAGGTGCAAAAAGGCGAGACCCAGCCTCTTTGGGGTATTTATATCTTTCTCCGATAAGAATTTGGCCAGGGTCAAGATGAGGAACAACTTGGACAACTCTGCCGGTTGCAGGGAAAAGACGCCAAAATTGAGCCAGGCTTTGGCGCCGCTGACTTCCGAACCAAAAAACAAGACCAGAGTTAAAAGGCCCAGGTTGATCAGGTAAATCAAGTGGGCGGCCAGATCCGAAAGGCGGTAGTCAAAGAAAATAACAAAGGCCATGCCCAAAACACCAAGGACAACCGAGGCCAGTTGTTTTTTTAGAAAGAAGGAGGGATCGCCATAGTCCAGGGCAATATTGGACCGGGTGGCGCTGTAAACCGTCAGTAGCCCTATGGCGACCAGCAGCGCGACTATGAGGAGAAGCTGGTAATCAAGGTTGCGCAATAGCCGGCGATCCCACAATTTTCACCACTCCGCAAATAGAATTTATATCTCCCTAAACGGGCTTTACCCCACCGGATTTTCGTCCACCGGTGCTTCTTCCCCTGTAACTTCTTGAACCGGGGCATCCGGGGGTTCCTCCACCGGTACTCCTTCTTCCCCCAGGGGTCCTTCCTCCGGGACCTCGTTAAGCGGGGCTTCTCCCACCGGGGTCTCTTGTCCCGGGGCTTCTTCCACCAAAGTTTGTTCCTGCGGGGCTTCTTCTACAGGAGCCTTTTCCACCGGGGCTTTTTCCTCAGGATTTTTCTCTACCGGGACCCTTTCCACCTGGACTTTTTCTGCCGGCGCCGTTTCTGCCGGGGTCTCCTTCACCACCGGTTTTTTCTCCGCCGGGGCCGGGGCCTTCTCCACCGGCGTCTTCTCCACCGGCGTCTTTTCCGCTGGAGTTTTTTCCGCCGGAGTTTTTTCCGCCGGAGTTTTTTCCGCCGGAGTTTTGGCTTCTTTCGCCGGTTGCTGCCGCGAGGAAGCAGCCGGTTTTCTCAGGCCGAAATAGACCTCGTATAAACGGCGGGCCACCGGGGCCGCGCCCAGCGAACCGGAACCGCCCTCCTCCACCGCCACCAGGATAACCAATTCCGGGTTGTCGGCCGGGGCGTAACTGGCAAAAAAGGCGTAATCCTCTTTCCCGTAAATCTGGGCTGTTCCTGTTTTCCCCGCCACCGGGATCCGGTCAAGGGGGAATCCCCAAAAGGCTCCCCTCGCCGTACCGGTACTGACCGTTTTCTCCAGGCCTTCACGGACCAGTTCCCATGTGGTTGGTTTCAGTTGAATCTCCCGGGTAATCTGGGGGGAGAATTCTTTGATCACCCGCCCGTCGGCGGTCTCAATCCTCTGCACCACCCACGGCTGGTAGTGTTTCCCGCCGTTGGCAATCACGGCAAAGGCCTGGACCAGTTGGATCGGGGTCACCTGGATAAACCCCTGCCCCACCGAAAGGTGAACCGTTTCAATGGGATACCACCGGGGATCCCGTGTCTTCCGCTTGTAATCAGGGTCGCCAATCAGCCCGCTGAGTTCCAGGGGATGAAGCTCCAAGCCGGTAGGGGCGCCGAAACCCAAAAGCCGTGCGTATTTGGCGATCCCTTCCGGCCCCACCTCCCTGGCCAGTTCCGCCAGGACCATGTTGCAGGAATGGGCCAACCCTTCCACCAGGTTCAAAACGCCATGGCCCTCCTGTTTCCAACACCTGAAAAGGGCTCCATGGATACGGTCCATACCCTTACAGACAAAACTCTGATTGGGACCGGTCACCCCTTCTTCCAACGCGGCAATGACGGTAACCGGCTTAAAGGTCGAACCCGGCATGTATCCTTCCCTGGTCACCCGGTTGGTAAAGGGCCGTAACGGGTCGTTCAAAAGCCCTCCCAGCACCTCCTGGCTGGCCCCGCCCACAAAGATATTTGGGTCAAACCGGGGGTAACTGACCATGGCCAAAATCGCGCCGGAACGGGGGTCCATCACCACTACCACCCCGGCGCTGGCCGCCGTGTATTCCGTATTCTCCCTTAGCCAAACCAAATGCTCGCTTAAGGCTTTTTCCGCTTCCAACTGCAATTCCAGATCGAGTGTCAGGTGGAGGTTCTGCCCGGGGGCAAACCCGATCTCATCGAGCACCTGCAGGTGCTGGCCCACACTGTCGACCTGCAGAATCCGGAGGCCGTCGGTCCCCCGCAGATAGGTTTCGTATGTCTTCTCCAACCCCATCTTGCCGACGAGATCCCCCAGCCGGTAACCCAAGCCGCGCATTTGTGCCAATTCTTCCTGGTTGATCTCGCCAATATGCCCAAAAAGGTGGGCTGCCACTTCGCCCAAGGGATAACTGCGGACAGGGTATTGTTCCACCGTCACCCCGGGAAAATCCAGGCGCGCTTCGAGGATGCGGCCGATCACTTCCGGGCTGACATCATGTTTTACCGGAACATACTGCTCCCGCTGGCTGCTTTTCAGCTTTTCAAACCTGGCGACAAGCTCCGTTTCGGGGATCTCCAGGAGATCGCTGAGAAACCTCAACGCCTCCGGGTTCTTAAGAAAATCGTTGGGGACAACGGAAACCACATGAGAAAACCTATTGGAGACCAGCAGGTTGCCGTTGCGGTCATAGATATTGCCGCGCGGGGCGGCGATCCGGATCTGGCGGCCAAAATTTCCTAAAGAGGCCGCGTAGTACTCCTCCCCTTGCACAATTTGGAGGTACCAAAGACGGGCAAGCAGAACGATAAAGACGAGAATGATCAGGATGAAAAAGAACCTGAATCTCAGCTCCAATCTGCGCAAGGCCTGTTCTTTCAACCCTTATATCCTCCCCTTGCCCTGTAGGTTCAGGTAGCGCAAGAAAACAAGATAAACCGGTGCCATCAGGATGAGGTGGTATAAAACCAGCGGTAAAACAGTGGCGAAAAGATAATTAAAAAACCTTCCCTGCCAGCCGAAGGCGGTCAAAAAAAGAAAGGCGGTAATCTCCCCGGCCAGGGTGGCAATGGCCACAGTGGCCAAAGGGATGAAAATATTATCTTTAAAAACCGTCTTCCCCACATAACCGGCGCCGTACCCGAGCAGGGCCTTGGTCAGGACATTAATCCCCAAAATGCCGCCGCCCGCCAGGTCCAGCAAAAACCCGCCGGCCAGCCCGAGGTAAAGCCCGGGAAAAGGCCCGTAAAGCAGTCCAAAACAGATGGTCACGACCAAAATAAGATCGGGTCTTACCCCGAACAGGTTGATACGGGCAAAAATTGTTGACTGCAAAACTATGGACGCAATTAAAATCCCGGTAATGGCCAGTACCCGCCGCATTCTCTTCTCCCTTTCCGAACCTTAACCGTAAAAAACCGGCTAGTCCTTGACGACAAAAACATACTCCAGCCGGCTGAAGTTCACCGCCGGTTTCATCAGGGCCTCACGGGAAAAAACATCATCGTGGCCCCGGACCTCCTGCACCACTCCGACCACGAGATTCCTGGGAAAGTGCAGGCTGGCGCCGGAGGTTAAAATCCTGTCCCCCACCCGGATATCCACGTCAAGATCGGAAGGTTTGACCAGGCAATAGCCTTTGCGCCCGGTACTGTACCCGTAGATATAAACCAGATCACGGGTGCGCTCAATAACCCCGCTCATACTGTTCCCGTCCCGGGAATCCGTGAGCAGGATCACCTCGGAGGAATTCGGCCCCACCCTTAATAGACGGCCCACTACCCCTTCCTTGCTGATCACCGGCATATTCTTGACCAGGCCATCTTTCTCGCCTTTATCAATGATCAGCGTCTCCATCCACGGGCTCGGGCTGCGGCCGATTACTTCTGCAGGTAAAAGTTGCAGATCTGTCTCTGTTTGGAAACCGGCCACTTCGCGGAGGCGGTTGTTCTCCGCCTTCAACCCCTCCAATTGGGCCAGCCTCAGCTCAAGCCGGACCAGCTCTTCCCGTAGTTCATAGTTTTCCCGGTGTACACGGGCAAGGCTGCAGATGGCCTCCCAGGTATCCACGGCAAAGCTGACAACGGAATTCGCCGCTTTTTGCAAGGGGAAAAGGACCCACCTTACCAAATACTCAGCCCAGGTAAGTTCGGTCCTCTCCTGGGATGTATAAAAGATTGACCAGGTGATAAAGAGGAAGCCAACAACCAGTAGGATAATAAGGGCCTTTTTTTGAGTAAAAGGTCGCAACAATATTACCCCGCCTCTTCTCAACTGACCTTCTGCTTGGAGATTAGCGCGCCATTAAAAAGATCCAGCGTTTCCAAGGCCAAACCCGTCCCTCTGACGACACAGGTTTCCGGGTCATCGGCCAAACGAACGGGCATCCCCGTCTCCTCCTGCAGCCGGCGGTCGAACCCGCGGAGAAGGGAGCCTCCACCCGTCATAACAATTCCCCGTTCCAAAATATCCGCCGCAAGCTCCGGCGGTGTTCTTTCCAAAGTCATCCGTACCGCCTCAACTATGGTCTCAACGGTTTCCGCCAGCGCTTCGGTGATCTCCCGGGAAGAAACCGTAACCACCTTGGGCAAACCGGTAACCAGGTCTCTTCCTTTTACGTCGGCAAACTCATCCTGGGGCAAGTGACAGGCGGACCCGATTTGGATCTTAATCTTCTCCGCTGTCTGTTCCCCGATCATCAGGTTATACTGTTTCCTGATATACTGGCTGATTGCTTCATTCATCTCGTCGCCGCCCACCCTTATTGACCGGCTGGTGACGATCCCGCCCAGGGAAACAACGGCTACTTCAGTTGTGCCGCCGCCGATATCCACAATCAGATTGCCGCCGGCCTCCCGTACCGGCAGGCCAGCGCCCACCGCCGCCGCCATCGGCTCTTCCAGCAGAAAAACCTCACCGGCCCCAGCCTCACGGCCGGCATCGATGACCGCCCTTTTTTCCACCCCGGTAACTCCGGAAGGGATCCCGATTACCACGCGGGGAGCAAGCAGGCCGACACGGCGGATTGTCTTGCCTATAAAATACCGCAACATCTTTTCGGTGATGTCAAAGTCGGCGATTACCCCGTCTTTCATGGGCCGGACAGCGACAATGCCTGCGGGCGTCCTTCCCAGCATGGCCTTGGCTTCACCGCCGGCGGCGATGATCTCGTCCTTGTCCCGGCCAAAGGCGACCACCGACGGTTCCTGCAGGACAATCCCCTGGCCCTTTACGTAAACAAGCGTTGTTGTGGTGCCGAGATCAATACCAACATCCCGGACAAAACGACGTAAAAGCAGGTTAAGCATTGGCTATTCCCCCCGGTTTACGCATGCCCGAAAGCACGCGCCCGTTGTTTGTTTGGTTTTTCGCAGTCGGCTTGAGATCTTACCACATCTGCCGGGGTTTTTACACCCTCCCTTTGACTATTTCGCGGGCAGTCTACCATAATCCTTCTTCACGCAGGCTTATATATTTATTACCACCAATGATGATATGGTCTAAAACGGGGATCCCCAATAGTTCCCCGGACTCCTTCAACCTTCTGGTAATATTTATATCTTCATTGCTGGGGTAAGGCTCGCCGCTGGGGTGGTTGTGGACCAGGATCAGGGAAGCGCTGCTGTTCTTGATGGCGGTCCGGAAAACCTCTCTGGGATGAACCAGGGACGAATCGAGCGTCCCCATACTGATCGTTTCAATGGCGAGCACCCGGTTCTTGGTGTTAAGGTGGATTACTAAAAAATGCTCTTGATTTAAAAAACGTAATCTGGGCATGACCAGTTCCGCTACTTTTCCCGGTGAACTCAACCGTTCCTGTTGCAAAGCTTCGGAAGCCTGCAGCCGGCGTCCGAGCTCAAAGGCGGCCAGTATCTGAACGGCTTTACTCTGTCCCAACCCCTTAATCTGGGACAACTCCCCGATTCCCGCCGCCGCAATCTTATCTAAGGTTTGAAACTGAGCAAGAATGGTGGTTGCCAGATCAAGGGCAGAAAGACCTGCCGTGCCCGTTCGCAAGAGGATGGCCAAGAGTTCGGCGTTGGAAAGGCTCTGCGCCCCGTATTTTTCCAAACGTTCCCGTGGCCGTTCCTCGGCGGGCAGGTCTTTAATGCCCTTTCTGGGCATTACTGCTCACCTCCAAAACCTCCACGTCAAATTCTTTCAACATCAAAGTTAATTTAGTTAAAGGAAGCCCGACAACATTAAAGTAACACCCCTCAATCCGCTCAACCAGGACAGCGCCCAGGCCTTGAATCCCGTAGGCCCCGGCCTTGTCCATCGGCTCCCCGGACCGGATGTAGCGGTCAATCTCTTCCCTAGAAAGGGGACGGAATTTCACCCTCGTCCGCTCATAATCGACCAGTCGTTTCTTCTCCGCCGCTTTGACCAGGGCGACGCCGGTATACACCTCGTGCCACCGCCCGGAAAGGAAGGAGAGCATCCGGCGGGCGTCCTCTTCATCCCCGGGCTTACCCAGGATCTGTTTTTCCGCCACCACGATGGTATCGGCCGCTATAACCAGGGCGTCCGGGTGTAAGCCCGCGATTTCCCCGGCTTTCCGGGCAGCCAGTTCCATCACCTGTTCCCCGGGGGAATCCGGTAGTTCCCCTTTGGACTCTTCCGCATTACTCACCAGGATTTCAAAATCCAAACCCAGCATCCGCAAAAGTTCGCGGCGCCGGGGCGAGGCGGAAGCCAGAATTAATCTGTGAGTGGAGAGATCCATACCTCTGGAATATGCGTGTACGCGCGAATCATCAACCACCGGAAACCGCCGAAGCGGTCTCTTCGACAACAGCACCCTGGATCACCTTTACCGGGCACTTGGCGATACAACGCCCGCACCGGTTGCATTTTACCGGGTCGATAACGGCCAGGTTGTTTTCGAGGGTGATTGCCCCCTGATCACATTGTTTGACACAAATACCACAACCTATACATCCGGTCTGGCAGATCTTCCTGACGACAGCGCCCTTTTCCGTGTTCCGGCAGTAAACGGTGACCGGATCTCCCGGCGGCAACAGGGCAATCAAATCGCGGGGGCAGGCGGCTACACACTGGCCGCAGCCGGTGCATTTCTCTTCGTCCACCACGGCGAGGCCGTTCTCATTAATGGTGATGGCGGAAAACGGGCAGGCTTCAACGCAGCTGCCCAAACCCAAACAACCGTATTCGCAGGCCTTCGGGCCGCCTGCCAGTTGGTGCGCGGCAAAGCAGTCTTTACTTCCCACATAGGCAAAGCGTTCTTTGGCCTCTTTTTTCCCGCCGATGCACCGGACCTTAGCCACCCGCCGCTCGCAAGAGAGGGCCTCCACCCCCATCACTTCGGCAATGGCTCCACAATCCGTCGACACCGGGCAGGCGTTCACCGGGGCGGACCCCCCGGCAATGGCCTCCGCCAGTCCCCGGCAACCCGGGTAGCCGCAGGCGCCGCAGTTGGCGCCGGGAAGCAACTCCTCAATCTCGTCAACACGCGGGTCCGTCTCCACCGCCAGTTTACGGGAGGCCACCGCCAGTCCGATACCGAAAAGCACCCCCAAGCCGGTCAAGAGAAGAACCGCGGCAATCACTGTAGTCATTCTTCAATACCTCCTCGGTATTCGAAACTCGAGACTCGCCGGCAATCCGGCAAAAAGCCATCACCACTCGCCGTTACCCGGTCGCTCGCTTACAAGCCCAAAAGCGCTTGCAACCGAAAACCGCTGAAGCCCAAAAAGGCGATGGAAATCAGGCCGGCCAGGATCAGGGCAATGGGGAACCCCTCCATCGCCTTGGGAAGCGGGGCGAATTCCAGCCGTTCCCGCAACCCGGCAAAGAGCACAATGGCAAGGGTAAACCCAACCCCTCCGGAAAAACCATTTACCATAGCCTGAATGAAGTTATAGCCTTCACCCGGATCCGCATTGATAAGGGCAACACCCAGCACCGCGCAGTTGGTGGTGATCAGGGGCAGGTAAATCCCTAAAGCCTGGTATAGTCCAGGGCTGGTCTTCCGCAGGATCATCTCGACAAACTGCACCAAAACCGCGATCACCAGGATAAAACTGATCGTCTGCAAGAATTCAGCCAGGCCATGCCGGACCAGCAGTTTCTGGACCCCGTAGGTGATGGCGGAGGCCATGGTCATCACAAAAATAACGGCAAAACCCATCCCCAGCGCGGTTTCGATCTTCCGGGAAACACCAAGGAAAGGACAGATCCCCAAAAACCGTGCAAGGACAAAATTACTGATGAAAATGGCGCCAAAAGATATGAGCAGGAGATCTACCATCTTATTCTCCCCCTTTCCCGGCAAGGTCCTTTGCCGCGCTTAGTTTGGCGGACAGCTTATTAATCCCAGCCAACAACAAACCCAAGGTAATAAAGGCGCCGGGCGGCAAGATAAGCATTAAAGCCTGGTTGTCTTCGGGGATAATCCGCCAGCCGGTAAAGCCAAAATCCTCGGCAACCAGTAGCATTCCCTCGCCCAAAACCTCCCGGAAGAAGCTGAGCAGAACCAGGCCTAATGTGAAACCGATACCCATTCCCAGCCCGTCCATGAAGGCACGGCCAACGGTGTTTTTGGAGGCAAAGGCCTCCGCCCGTCCGAGGATGATACAGTTCACCACGATCAGGGGGATAAAAATCCCCAAGACCTGGTGCAACCCGGGGGCGCTGGCGGCCATTACCTTGTCAACAATGGTAACAAAGGTGGCAATCACCACGATATAGCAGGGAATCCGTACCTCTTTGGGGATAACGTTCCGCAACAAAGAAATGATCACATTAGAACAGACAAGTACGAAAGTGGCGGCCAAGCCCATTCCCAGGCCGTTGACCACTGCGGTACTGACCGCCAGGGTCGGGCACATCCCCAAGACCAGGCGGAAAATGGGGTTTTCCCGGAAAATCCCGTTTGCAAAGACCTGCCACCGTTTCATCCTTCTCCGTCACCCCTCTCTCCATCTGCCTCAGTTCCCAGCCGGCCGTCAGCAGGGGCGAAAAAGCTCTCCGCCACTGCCAGGGCCTGGTTGATCCCTCTTACCACCGCCCGGCAGGAGATGGTGGCGTTGGTGATGGCTTCCACCTTGCCCCCATCCCGGACCAAAGCCGGGGGGTTTTCCAATCCGCTTTCACGGATCGCCGCTTGCTGCAGAAAATCGTCTTTCTTGATCTTTGCCCCTAGGCCGGGGGTTTCCGAGTGGCTGAGGATCTTAACCCCGGCCACCTTTCCTCCGGCGGTAACACCCACCATCATACTGATCTTGCCCCCATACCCTCGCGGCTCGACCTTCACCACCACCCCGGCGGGTTCATTATTGACATAGCCAAGATAAACCTCGCTCACATCCGCACCGGCGCCGGCAGGCAACGACTCCTCCTTCTGGAAATCGCCGGCCCCGGGCAGGCAGAGAGCCAGGGCTTCATTGGTGGCCTGTCGCTCCAATTCTTTAATTCTGGGTTCGGTGAGGTGGTTGACCACGGCCAGGATCCCGCCGGAAAAGGCGGCAATCAAGGTTAACACCAGCACCAGGCGCAATTGCTCCATGATCTTCTTATTCTTAGACATCAGCCCGCACCTCCCCAAAGCGTTTGGGAATCGTGGCTTTCTCCAGCAAAGGCGCTGCCGCATTCATCAGGAGGATGGCATAGGTCACGCCTTCGGGGTACCCGCCGTAAATCCGGATTAAAAAGGTTAATACCCCGCAGCCCAGACCAAAAAAGAAGCGCCCGCCCGGAGTAATAGGGGTGGTCACGTAATCGGTGGCCATAAAGAAGGCCCCGAGGAGCACACCGCCGGTTAACAGGTGAAAGATGGGGTCCTGCCCGGCCAAGAGAGCCAGGATCGCCAGTGTTCCCAGGTAACCCAGGGGTATCCGCCAATCGATGACCCGGAAGGCCAGCAGGAAAACGGCGCCAATTAAGAGGGCTAAAGCAGAGGTCTCCCCGAGCGAACCGGCGATATTCCCCATGAACAACTGGGAATAGGGGACCGCCACCCCATGCTTGGCGAAAAACCCTTGCCTGGCCAATCCCAACACGGTGGCGCCGCCAATCGCATCCACACTCTCACCCGCCCAGGAAAGGGAGGCGGCCGGCCATTTCCAGGTCATCATCGCCCCCGGCCACGAAGCCAGCAGGAAGGCCCTCCCGGCCAAGGCGGGGTTGAAAAGGTTATGCCCCAGCCCGCCAAAGACCTGTTTGCCGATGATAATGGCAAAGGCCGCGCCGGAGGCCGTCATCCACCAGGGCAGTTCCGGGGGAAGGGTCAAAGCCAAAAGCAGGCCGGTAACCACGGCGCTCCCATCGCCAACTGTAATCCGGCGGCCCGTAACCCGCTGGCAGAAAGCCTCGGCAAGAACGGCGGCCAGGATTGAACTTACGATAACAACTAGCGCCGGACGGCCAAAAAGGACCACCCCGGCCGCTGCCGCAGGAATTAAGGACGTCACCACCATCCACATAATACCCGCGGTGCTCTGTCTTGCCCGGATATGAGGCGCCGGTGAAACAATCAATTGCGGTGTTTCCATTACGGGTAAACCTCCCTATCCTGTTTTTCTTTGCGCAGCGGTAATCTTGCGTTTTGCGTCTTTAATCCATTGCGTCAACGGGCGCCGGCTGGGACAGACGTACGCGCAGGAACCGCACTCCCGGCACTCCATAACCCCGTACCTTTCTGCCTCTTCCAGCCGGTTTTTCTCGGCATAGAGCCCGAGGTAGTTGGGGAGCAAAGAAAACGGGCAGGCTTCCACGCACTTCCCACAGCGAATACAATCCATATACTCCATGTCCCCGATTTCCTCGCTGGTCTGTACCAAAAGCCCGCAGGTCCCTTTCACCACCGGCAGGTCCAACCGGTAATGGGCCGGGCCGGTCATGGGCCCGCCTAAGACAATCCGGCCGGCGCTATCCGTCAATCCCCCGCAATAGGCAAGAACATCCTCCAGGAGGGTTCCCAAAGGCACCTCCAGGTTCTTCGGTTCCTTGATCCCGCCCCCGGTCACAGTAATGACCCGGGAGATCAGGGGTTTTCCGGTCTGGAGCAAGTCGGCCAGGGCGGCGGCGGTACCCACATTATTCACGACCACGCCCGCATCCACCGGGAGCCCGCCGGCGGGGACCACCCGGCCGGTGATGGCGTTAATCAACATCTTCTCTTCGCCCTGGGGGTATTTCACCCGCAGGGGGACGATCTCAATGGTCTCGTCTCCCCTTGCCTCTTCCTGCAGGACCTTGATCACATCAACCTTATTCAGCTCAATGCCGATATAACCCCTTTTGGCACCGGCTGCCTTCATCATGGCTTTCAGGCCGTAAAGAACCGCTGCCGGCCGTTCCAGCATCAACCGGTGGTCGCAGGTGAGAAACGGCTCGCATTCCGCACCGTTGAGAATGACATATTCGATTTTCTTGCCGGCCGGCGGGTAGTACTTGACATGGGTCGGGAAAGCGGCGCCGCCCATCCCCACCAGACCGCCGGCGCGCATGAGTTCCTTTATCTCTTCGCCAGTTATCTCCGCCAGCGGCCGGCCGGGTTTGGCCTCCGGTACTGGGGAAAACCCCTCGCCACCGGTGTTCTCAATGACAATCGCCGGTAGATTTCTCCCTGCCGGGTGCGGCCGCTCTTCAATGGCTGTTACTTTCCCGCTGATACTGGCATGCAAGGCCGCGGAGACCATCCCCTGCGCTTCAGCGATCTTCTGCCCGGCGGTCACTTCGTCCCCGACCGCGACCAACGGCTGCGCCGGCGCGCCGATATGCTGGCACAAAGGGAGTACCACCTTTTGGGGGGCGGGGAAAACCTCAATGGGTAAACCGGCGGTTCTCTCCTTGTGCCCCGGGGGGTGGATTCCCTTACGGAAAGTTTTGGCACGCATTCGGTTTCACTCCATTCTTTACGCGGATTTCACGCGCGGGTACGCGTGGATGCGGTTCATTGCCATATATGATTACTTACAACAGGATAGAATAAGACTCCGGGCGGAATAAATCCTTCCCGTCCTTAATCTTAACGCAAATCTCTTGTTAACGCAATGCTAAAACCGTTAACAATCAATTCCGGTGAGGGCGTTGCGGCAACACGCCGGTCAAACAATATACCCGTAGATCAACGGTTTGGGAGAAGGCGGTTCCTCCGTCACCTTTATAGCTTGCAACACAACCTGGCCGGCCGTAAGGGCCTGTTCTTCCGTGCGGGCGTGGATCTCGACCAGGGGTTCCCCGGGCTCCACCGGGTCGCCCGGTTTCTTATGGAAAACCAGGCCCACCACGGGGTCAATAATATCCTTTTTCCGCTTCCGGCCCGCTCCCAGATCCGCCACAACCTGCCCGAGGAGATCCGTGGCCATCCCGCTGACAAAACCTCTTCCGGGTGAGAAAACCGGCCGGACGACCGGGGCGCCCGGTATCATCTCCGGTTTTTCCACCACCCGCGGTTCCCCGCCCTGGGCGGCCACCCATTTGGCAAAGACCTCAAGGCCCCGGCCGGAATACAAGAGCCTCCTTAATTTCTCCCTGCCTTCCTCCAGGCCGGCGACAGCACCGGCCAGTTTCAGCATCTGCGCCCCCAAGGCCAGGGTTACCTCCAAGAGGTCGGGCGCGGCCTCTCCCCGGAGAAAGGCGATGGCTTCCCGGACTTCCAAGGCGTTCCCGGCGGCCCGGCCCAAAGGCTGGTCCATGTTGGTCAGCACCGCCACCGTCTGTTTGCCGGCCCCTTTGCCGATGGCCACCATTAATTGGGCCAGAGTTTTCGCTTCTTCCAAATCTTTCATAAATGCGCCGTTGCCCACTTTTATATCAAGAACAAACCCGCCGGCCCCGCCGGCCAGTTTCTTACTCATGATACTGGCGGCAATCAAGGGAATACTCTCTACCGTTCCGGTGACGTCCCGCAGGGCATAGAGGATCTTGTCGGCGGGGCAGAGTTCTTCGCTCTGGGCTGTCAGGGCAACCCCGATGGCTTGCGCCTGCCGGATGAACTCCTCCCACGACAGTTCCACCTGGAAACCGGGGATCGACTCCAGTTTATCGATGGTCCCGCCGGTATGCCCCAGGCCCCGGCCGGACATTTTACAGACTGGAACCCCCGCCGCGGCAATCAAGGGGGCGAGCACCAGGGTGGTCTTGTCCCCCACCCCGCCGCTGGAATGCTTGTCAATCACCGGTTGTGGCAGGGCGGAAAGGTCCAACTGAATGCCGGAGGCGGCCATCTCCAGAGTGAAGCTCTTCACTTCCCGGGGGGACATCCCCTGAAAGTAGACGGCCATGCACCAGGCGGCCGCCTGGTAGTCGGGGATCCGCCCGCTGGTGATCCCCTGCACCAGCCAGGCCAGTTCCCCGGGGGTATGTTCCCCGCCGTCCCTTTTTTTACGGATTAAATCGAGCATCTCCATGTTTTTCCACTCCTTTGGCCTTCCGGATGCCGCCGGCCGCGCTCAAACGGGCTACGGTAAAAAAAGAGACCACCCCAATGGTGGTCATGGAAGATTATCGGGCAAGGGGTAGTAGCCATACCCGTTGTGCTTGCTGTCAGCCTGGTCCCCGGATCTCCGGTAATCCGGCCGGCGCAAAATCCGGGCGGCCCGGGGCGGCCAGTAGACCACGACCGCTCTGCCGACCACATTTTCCAAGGGCACATACCCCACATTATCCGTATCTCTACTGTCCAGGCTCCGGTTGCGGTTGTCCCCCATGACAAAGATGGAATCCGTGGGAACGATGGTCCACTCAAAATCCCCTTGGGTTGTCTCTTTAATATAATTCTCCTCCAAGACCAACCCGTTAACCTTCACCTGGCCGTCGTAAATACTGATATCCTGCCCCTCAACGGCAATTACCCGTTTAATAAACTTCTTCTCAGGGTCCCGGGGATATTTGAAGACAATAATCTCTCCCGTCCTGGGGAGACGGAAACGGTAAGTGATCTTGTCCACCAAAAGCCGCTGGTTATGGGCGAGGGTCGGCTCCATGGAACTGCCGTCCACCTTGTATGATTGGAAGAGAAAGATCATGATGAACAAGATGGTGATTACCGATCCGGCTATGGACTCAATGGTCTCCCGCAACTCCGACTTTTTAAACTCCACCGGTACTCCCCCTATCTTCGCCGGCGCCCATTACCCTTGGCGCTCGGTGATCCGGGCAGCCTTACCCGAACGTTTCCGCAGGTAATACAGTTTGGCCCGGCGCACCCGGCCGCGGCGAACCACTTCGATCTTGCTGATCATGGGCGAGTGCAGGGGAAAAATCCTTTCCACACCCACACCGCCGGAGATCTTCCGGACGGTGAAGGTCTCTTTTGCTCCCCCGTTGGCCCGGGCAATCACGACTCCCTCAAATACCTGGATCCGTTCCCGCTCGCCTTCGACCACTTTCAGATGAACGCGGACCGTATCCCCGGGTGTGAACTCCGGGAGATCTGTTTTCATCTGCCCTTGTTCTACCTGATCAATGAGGTTCATTCGGAACCCTCCTTACTCTCAAAGATTATCTCTTTTCCTCGCTTATGCCGGCCCCTCCGTCGCTCTCCCGGGCTGCCGGCGGATCTTCCGCCCCAAAAAGCCCGGGAAACTTCTCCACGAGAAAAGCCCGCTCTTCCCGGCTTAAAACCGCCTGGGCCAGCAGATCCGGGCGTCTTTCCGCCGTCCGCAGCAAAGCCTCTCTCCTTCTCCAGGCGGCGATCTGTTGGTGGTGCCCGGAAAGCAAAACATCGGGGACGGCCATGCCTTTATAAACCGCAGGTTTGGTGTATTGCGGGTAATCCAGCAGCCCCGCACTGAAGGAATCATTGCTCGCCGCATCCGGGGCCCCCAGCACCCCCGGGAGCAACCGGATAGTGGCGTCAACCATTACCATGGCCGGGAGTTCTCCTCCGGTTAAAACGTAATCGCCGATGGAGAGTTCCCGGTCGGCCAGGGTGCGGATGCGCTCGTCATACCCCTCGTAATGGCCGCAAATAAAGAGGATCTCTTCTTTGCCTGCCAGTTCGGCGGCGATTTGCTGCCGGAAAACCTCCCCCTGCGGGGTGGTGAGAACGGTATAGGGCTTTTGCCCTTTTTTTTTGCTTATCGCCTCCACCGCCGCAAAAACCGGTTCCGGTTTGAGGACCATTCCCGGGCCGCCGCCGTAGGGGGTGTCATCCACCGTCCGGTGCCGGTCTGTGGTATAATCACGAAGATTAACCGTTTCCAGTTCCACCAGGCCTTTGTCCACCGCCCGCTTAATAATGCTGCAGGAAAAGGGGCCGGTGAACATCTCCGGAAACAGGGTGAGGATTGTCACCTTCATTTTAATCATCCTCATCTACCAACCCGGCAGGGAGCCGTACCTTCATTGTGCCGGCGGGCAGGTCAACCGCAAGGACCACCGATTTTAAGGCGGGGAGCAGGATCTCCCCGTGAGGCCCGCCGCGCACCACGTAGACGTCATTGGCCCCGGTGGCCAGGATATCCTCGATTTTCCCCAGAAAAGCCCCGGTTTCGTCCAGCACAGAGAGGCCGAGGATCTGGTCAAGATAATAGCTGCCCTCAGGCAAAGGCCGCCTTTCCGCCAGGGGGATGCAGAGGAAACCGCCGCGCAACTTCTCCGCCTGCGTCATGTCGTTTATTTCCTTAAATTTCACCACGACAAACTGGCGGAAAAAACGCACCTGTTCAACGGTTAATTCTTCCCGCGCGCCCGCCCGGCAGAAAAAGACCCGGGTCAACTCGGACCACCGCTGCGGGTCGCCGGTTAAAGGACGGACCTTGACTTCACCCTTGTTTCCCTGGGTGGTGAGGACCTCGCCCACCGCCGCCAAATCCGCCGGCGGATTCGCGCGCCCGCGCGTCTGTCGAGGAGTAGAGCTCATTCCTCTACCAGCTCGACAAGGACTTTTTTCCCAGCCGGCGCGCAAGAGCGGACCAGCGTCCTGATGGCCTTAATGACCCGTCCTTGCCTGCCGATGACCTTGCCCAACTCATCCGGATGGACACTGACCTCGAAAAGAATTGAACCGGAGTTCTCCATCTTCTCCACGGAAACATCTTCGGTCCTGTCGACCAAAGACTTCACCAGCAATTCTACGAGTTCCTGCAAGGAGCCACTTCCTTTCATTCTCCGACCGCTTCCTTATCAGGCAGCACTCCTGCTTTCCGGAAGAGGGTCTTCACCCGTTCCGAGGGTTGAGCGCCTTTGGTCATCCACTCGAGGGCCTTTTCCTTGTCGACAACCAGTTCCGCAGGGTCGGCGATGGGGTTGTAGTACCCCAAAATCTCAATGAAACGTCCATCCCGCGGAGCCCTGCTGTCGGCCACCACAAACCGGTAAAAAGGACGCTTCTTCGCTCCCATCCTGGTTAATCTGATCCGTACCGCCATCCTTTAGATACCACCTCCTGTAGGTTGATTGCTCTATTACGCGCGCAAGTACACGCGAATAATCGTTCGGACCGCCCGCCCCCGTCCGGCGGGGAAAAGCCGGCCCGGACAAACCGAATCCTAGGGGAAAGGAAATTTCATTGGAAAGCCGCCCTTTCCCATCCTGGCCAGTTGCTTCATCAGCTTTTTGCTCTGTTCAAACTGGTTCAACAGGCGGTTGACCTCCTGGATACTCCGCCCTGACCCGCGGGCAATCCGCTTCCGGCGGCTGGCGTTGATAATGGAAGGGTTTCGCCGTTCCTCCGGGGTCATGGACTGGATAATCGCTTCCAGGTGCTTAAAATCCTCCTCGCTCACCTGCATTCCCCGGAGGTGTTTCGGATTGACTCCCGGCAGGAAGGAGAGGGCCTGCTGCAAAAGGCCGGATTTCCGCAGTTGGCGCATTTGCTCCAAGAAATCCTCCAAGGTCAAACGGTCGTCCTGGATCTTGTGGAACAGGTCCCGGGCTTGGTCTTTCTCCACCGCTGCCTCGGCCTTTTCGATCAAGGTCAGGACATCGCCCATACCCAAAATCCGGGAGGCCAGCCGATCCGGGTAAAAAACCTCCAGGTCCTCCAATTTTTCGCCGGTCCCCACCAGTTTAATGGGGCATCCGGTCACTTCCCGGATGGAGAGGGCCGCTCCCCCCCGGGTGTCACTCTCCAGTTTCGTCAAGACCAGGCCGGTTAAGGCCAATTTCTCATGGAAGCTCCGGGCGACATTCACCGCATCCTGGCCGGTCATGGCGTCCACCACCAGCAGGATCTCCTCCGGCCGGACCGCCTCTTTGATCGCCCGCAACTCCTCCATCAATTCTTCATTGACATGCAGGCGGCCGGCGGTATCAACCAAAAGATAATCGCAGTTCTGCTTTTTCACCGCGGCCACCGCTTCCCTGGCAATCGCCACCGGGTCTTTCCCTTCGCTGAAGTATACCGGTAGTTCCAGCTTTTCGCCGAGGATCTGGAGTTGGCGGACGGCTGCGGGCCGGTAGATATCGGCCGCCGCCAGCATCGGCCGCCGTCCCTGCATTTTCAGGTAGCGCCCGAGTTTGGCGGTGGTGGTTGTCTTCCCCGAGCCCTGCAACCCCACGAGCAGGACCACGGTGGGCGGTTGCGGCGCCACCCGGATCTTTTCTTCCTTAGCCCCCATCAAGGCTGTCAGTTCCTGGTGGACGATTTTCACCACCATCTGCCCTGGGGTCAGGCTGGACGTGACCTCTTTCCCGATGGCCCTTTCCCGGACCCGGTTGATGAAGCTGCGCACTACCCGGAAGTTGACATCGGCTTCGAGCAAAGCCAGTTTCACTTCGCGCAGGGCCTCATCCACATCTATCTCTGTAAGTTTCCCTTTGCCGCGCAGTTTGCGGAGGGTTTCCTGCAACCGCCCGGCCAGGTTGGAAAAGATCATAATTTTTCTCCTTTCGGCGCCGGCCCCCGCCGGGAGTCTCCGCTGGTGCCGGGAGCCCTCCGGGCCGTCAGCCCTCAAGATGGGCTTCGAAAGCCAAAACCTTCTCTTTTACCGCTAAAAACTTACGGTACGCCTCGTCTTGCCGGGGGAGGCACCGGCCCAGTTCTTCCAGGCTCTCCTTGATCTCCCCGATCTCCCTTTTCTCCTTTAAATACCGGGCAACCAGTGACAACTCCTGCTCCCAGCGCTCAAGGATCTTCTCCGTGCGCTGCAGGAGATCGTGGACCGCCTGGCGCGTGGTCCCTTCCTCCTCCGCAATCTCCGCCAGGGAGAAATTATCCATGTAGTAGAGGCTGAAGACCCGTTGCTGTTTGGGGGTTAAAAGCCCGCCGTAAAAATCATAATACAGGCTCATCCTCGCCACTTGGTCCATGGTGATGAGCCTCCTTACTGACAAGTAAAATTACTTTACATTAGCAGTATAGCGCTTCCCCACCCGGATGTCAAGGATTTTTTTGCGGTTTTTTCCCGCTTTTTTACGCGGTTTTTCTCTTCCCGGGACGGGAGTGTCTTTTACCAATAATGATGAACGTGGTCCTTCACCTTTTGCTCGTAAATCTCTTTAACCGCGTCAAGGGTTTCCGGAGAGAGGGGCGGGAAATCCGCGGCTTTGAGATTCTCCTCCACCTGGCCGGGTCTTTTCGCCCCCGGGATCGCGCAGGTCACGGCATCAAACATCAGAATCCATCTCAGGGCAAACTGCGCCAGGCTCATCCCTTCCGGGCAAACCTCCTTGAGCGCAGCAACCGCCTGCAGTCCCAGGTCATAATCGAGCCCGGCAAAGGTCTCGCCCCGGTCAAAGGCTTCCCCGCGCCGGTTGAAACTGCGGTGGTCATCGGCTTCAAAACGGGAATCCGCCGTGAATTTACCGGTCAAGAGCCCCGAGGCCAGCGGAACCCGGGCCAGGATCCCCACCTTCCGTTTTTTGGCCTCGGCAAAGAACAACCCGGCCGGGCGCTGCCGGAAGATGTTGAAGATAATCTGCACGCTCTGGACGTTCGGGTACTCGATGGCCTTTAGCGCCTCTTCTACCTTTTCCACGCTCACCCCGTAATACCTGATCTTCCCTGCGGCTACCAGGTCGTCGAGGATCCCGAAGACCTCCGGCATGTAGTAGACCTCGGTGGGGGGACAGTGGAGTTGCAGCAGGTCGATGGCGTCCGTCTCCAGGTTGCGCAGGCTCCTTTCGACAAAGGCCGTTAAATTCTCCCGGTTGTAGCCGGCGGCCTTATGCGGGTTTAGCCTCCTCCCGGCTTTCGTGGCAATAATAATCTCCTCGCCCCGTTCCTTCCGCAACCGGGCCAGGAGCCTTTCGCTGTGGCCGTCCCCATACACATCGGCGGTGTCGAAGAAATTTACCCCCAGGTCCACCGCTTTATGCAGGGCCGCCAGGGATTCCCTGTCGTCAACCGTGCCCCAGCTCCCGCCGATGGCCCAGGCGCCGAAGGAGATCTCCGATACCTTCCAGCCGGTCCTCCCCAATTCCCTGTAGTTCATCTTTATTTTCCTCCTTCCTCTGGGTTTAGAAAGGCCGGACTTCCATCCGGCCTGGTCATTAACTTCAAGGGGTTTATGATTTCAACTCCGCCAGCCGGGCGGAGACTTTCGCGTATTTCTCCTCCACCGCGGCGAGCTTTTCTTTCTCCTTTGCCACCACCGCCTCCGGGGCTTTCGCCAGGAACTGGGTGTTGGCGAGTTTCTTCTCCAACCGCTCCTTTTCCTTCTCCAGTTCGGCCAGTTCCTTTTCGAGCCGCTCCTTTTCCTTCTCCAGGTCCACCAGGCCCGCCAGGGGCAGGTAGACCTCGACCCCGGTGACAACGGCGCTGACCGCCTGCTCCGGTTTGGCGCTCCCTTCCGGCAGGATCGCCAGTTGCCCCAGGCCGGCCAGGACTTCCAGGTAAAGGCGGTTTTCTTCCAGGATCTCCTTCTCCTCCGGCCCGGCCAGGAGGATGGCCTCGACTTTCCGCCCGGGCTCCACCCGGCTTTCGGCCCGGATATTCCGGATCGCGCGCGTCACTTCCATAAGCAGCCCCATCTTCTCCTCGGCCTCCGGGTTGATGAGTTTTTCATCCGGTTCCGGCCAGGGCGCCACCATGACGCTCTCCCCTTCGTGGGGAAGGGCCTGCCAGATCTCCTCGGTGATAAAGGGCATGAAGGGATGGAGGAGGACCATGATCTGGCGGAAGACCTTCACCAGCACCTGCTGGGTGCGGCGGCGGACCGCCCCGCCCGCCTTTAACTGGGGTTTAGCCGCCTCGATGTACCAATCGCAGTATTCGCTCCAGATAAAATCATAGAGCAGGTTGGCGGCGCCTCCCAGGTCGTAGCGGTCAATCATCTCCCCGGCTTCTGCGGTCACCCGTTGCAGGCGGGAGAGGATATATTGATCGGGAAGGGTAAACCCGTCTTCCTCTTCCCCCTTCGCCTCCTCATAATCGTCCAGGTTCATCCCGAGGAAACGGGCGGCATTCCAGATCTTGTTGGCAAAGTTGCGCGCCCCTTCCACCCGCTCCATCTGGAAGCGCTGGTCTTGGCCAAGAGCGGTGCCGGTGGCCAGGGTAAAGCGGAGGATATCCGCGCCGTACTCGTCAATGACATCCTGCGGATCCACAATGGTTTCCGGCCGCGACTTGCTCATCTTCTTCCCATCCTTGTCCAAAACGAGCCCGTGCATGAGCACATCGGCAAAGGGGATCTCCTCCATAAACTCCAGGCCCATAAAGACCATACGGGCCACCCAGAAGAAGATGATATCGCGGGCGGTGACCAAAACCGAGGTGGGATAGAAATGCTCCAGCTCGGGGGTTTTCTCCGGCCAGCCTAAAGTGGAAAAGGGCCAGAGCGCCGAAGAGAACCAGGTATCCAGGACATCCGGGTCCTGTTCCATACGTTTGCTCCCGCAATCCGGACAGGTTCCGGGCGCTTCAGCGGCAGCGATCTCCGTACCGCAGTCCAGGCAATACCAGACCGGGATCCGGTGCCCCCACCAGAGCTGCCGCGAGATACACCAGTCCCTGATGTTATCCACCCAGTTCAGGTAGATCTTGGCGAAACGTTCAGGGACGAAGCGGATCTTTCCTTCCCTGACCACTTGGGCTGCGGGTTCCGCCAGGGGTTTCATCCGGACAAACCACTGTTTGGAGATGAGCGGCTCCACCACTGTATCACAGCGGTAGCAGGTCCCCAGGGCATGGTGGTGCACTTCCTCCCCGGCCAGGAGCCCTTCGGCCGCCAGATCCTCCAGCACTTTTTTCCTTGCCTCATACCGGTCGAGCCCCGCATATTTACCGGCCTCCGCAGTCATCCGGGCATCAAAACCGATCACCGTGACCTGGGGCAGGTTGTGGCGGAGTCCCAGTTCGAAGTCGTTGAGGTCATGGGCGGGGGTGATCTTGACCGCCCCGGTCCCAAATTCCCGGTCCACCATCGGATCGGCGATAATCGGGATCTCCCTGTTCATCAAAGGCAAAATGGCCTTTTTCCCCACCAGTTCCCGGTAGCGTTCGTCGTCCGGGTGGACAGCCACCGCCGTGTCGCCCAGCATCGTCTCGGGCCGGGTGGTGGCCACCTGGATATAGCCGTCCCCCTCCGCCAGCGGGTAGCGGATATGCCAGAGCCGTCCTTCCCTCTCCTCATGCTCCACCTCGATATCCGAGAGGGTGGTGGCGCATTGCGGACACCAGTTCACCAGGTAACTCCCGCGATAAATCAAGCCTTTTTGGTAAAGGCGGAGAAAGACCTCTTTTACCGCCCGGGAGCACCCCTCGTCCATAGTGAAGCGTTCCCGTTGCCAGTCGCAAGAAGCGCCCAGCCGCTTCAACTGCCGGATAATGGTCCCACCGTATTCTTCCTTCCAGGCCCAGACCCGTTTGAGGAACTCTTCCCGGCCCAGTTCATGGCGGGAGAGGCCTTCTTTGGCCAACTCCTCTTCCACCCGGACCTGCGTGGCGATGCCCGCGTGGTCCGTCCCGGGGAGCCAGAGGGTATTATCCCCCTTCATCCGGTGGTAGCGGGTGAGAATATCCTGCAAAGTATTGTTGAGGGCGTGACCGAGATGGAGTTTTCCCGTGACATTCGGCGGCGGGATCACGATGCAAAAAGGTTTCTTTCCCTTTTCCACTTCAGCATGGAAAAAACCCTTTTTGAGCCAGTAATCATACCACTTGGTCTCGACCTCCTGCGGCTTATAGACTTTGGGCAATTGCCGGTACAACTTCATCCCCTCCATTTTTCAGCCGTATGACGATGATGAGATCATGAGGATATAACGACAACCATAAAAAAGACCTTTCATCGCTAAAGGACGAAAGGTCTTCGCGGTACCACCTTTTTTCCCCCGTTCGCCAAGGCGAAGCAGGGGCGCTCAAGCGGCGTTAACGGGCCAGGCCGCTCCGGCCTACTTGCGCCTTTCGCGGTTTTTCAGCCGGAGAACTCCCGGACGACCTTCACCCCTTCCCCTGCCGGGTCTTCCAGCCGTGCGCGTCTGCGCCGGACCCGTTCTCTGTCGCAGGTTTACGCGGGCTTTTCTCTAAGCCGTTCTTGCCAAAGCCGGGTGGCTTTTGTGACGGGGTTGCCCGCGGGGCTACTCCTTCCGGTCATCGTTATAATCTCACGCTATTATTAACTTGCCAATACACTCAATATACCCATTAATGTACGGTTTGTCAAGGGATCAGAATTTATACCCGACGCCGATCTGGAAATGCAGGGTGCTGACAGACCCATAAGTACCGCCGTACAGCCCGCCCCGGAGATCAATACTCCGGTCAATGTCGAACTTGACCCCTACTTCATAAAGGAAACCAAGGTTGCCGTCGGTCATCAACGCATCGACCTCAAAGATCCCGGTGAGCTTGTCGCCCAGGGCCCCGCTGCCGTTGAGCCCGAAGAAGACCGAAGATCCGGTTACTCCCCCTGTCACCGCCAGCCGGCCAACCTCGTATTTCAACCCGATCTTACTCAAGTTTTTCGACCCAAGCTCCGCCATGAGCGCCAGCTCATCGGTCATCCCGTACTCTGCTCCGAGGAACAGGCCGACATCACCGATGAACCTGGCGGTGATAACGCCGTGATTCCGCGTGACAGCCGGTGTGTTCAAACCCCAGGCGGCTGCAGGAAAAACCGTCAAAATTATTACCGCCAGCAAGACAGTGGTGATTCTCTTCATTTTACTCCGCCTCCTTCATTACTCCGCAACTCACTACGCTTACTATAATACGCCATATTTCTCTTTCTTCCTTTTCTTTGTTATTTAAAAAAGAGTAATAAATAATGGGAATGGAAAGCGCCATCTTTTTTGCTTTTTCCGGCGCCGGCAGGCGAAGCCTATCCTTCCTGCAACAATTTGCCGACAGGGAGAAGGGTGTAACCCTGTTCCTTCAGGTTCTTGATGATCGCACCCAGCGCCGCCACGGTCGGTGCGGTGGGGTGCATAAGGATGATGGCTCCCGGTTCGATCCTCCCGGTCACCCGCTGGATGATGACCTCCGGCGCCGGCCGTTTCCAGTCAACGGTATCGATGGTCCAAAGGATCGTCCGGTAACCCAGGTTCCCGGCGACGGCCAGCACCTCGCTGTTGAATTCGCCGTAAGGCGGGGCAAAGAGCTTCGCCGGGGGCGCCCCCGTCACCTCCTCCAGCAACCGGGTGTTCTCCAGGATCAATTCCCGCAGTTCCGCGCGGCTCATCTTATTCGGGTGGCCGTGATAGAGCCCGTGGTTGGCAACTTCGTGGCCTTCCCGGTGGATCTCCCGCACCAAATCGGGGAATTTCCGCACCCAATCGCCGACAAAGAAAAAGGTGGCCTTTACCCCGTGTTCACGGAGGATCGAAAGCATGGCGGGGATTTCTTCCTCCCCCCAGGCCACATTAATAGTGATACTGGCCTTTTTTCCACTGGTATCCCCTTTGAAAACCGGAGTAAAAAAGTCGCTGGTCACTGCGGCCGGAATCGCGTAGGTGACGAGGGAAAGCGCCTCCCCCGGCTGGGCCCGCAGGACGTTCTCCACCGTGCTTTCCACGTCCACCCCCAGACCCACTTTTTCCGGGATCAACTCCCCGGTCTCCGGGAAAAACCCGGCATTTTCCGGCGGCTGCATGCGTCTTTTCGCCAACTCTTCCACCAGCGCCCGGAGTTCATGGGGGAGGAGGCGTTCCACGGGCAACCCCTCCAGGGTCACCCGGTCCTTTACCCCGTAAAGGCTCCGCCCCGCCTCCGGCCAGCGGGAAATCCCCCAGACAATCATTAAAACCAGAAAGACCCCGCAAAAAAAGCGGACGATCTTCACCCGCTCTAAAAGAAGAACCGCCATTACCTGTACCCCCTCTCCGACACCAGCAGATGATACAAGCCGTAGGCGTGTTTACGGGTTGACCCGTTCCCCGCGGGGGAACTCCTCTTCAACCGCTGGCGTCCGGTATGATCCGTATAGGTCTCCCCTTTCAGCAGGAGTTGGGAGACGGGCACCACCGAATACCCTTTGCTTTTCAAGATTGGCAAAAGGGCGGCGACCGCTTCCGGCGTGTGCTTCCCGGCATTATGAAAAAGGATGATCGCCCCGGGCCGCAGTTGTTTCTGAACCCGTTCCAACATGGCGGCAGCGGAGAGATCCTGCCAGTCCAGGGAGTCAATATCCCAAATGATTGTGGTATAACCGCATGCGGCCGCCGTCTCAATCACTTTGTTGTTGTATTCACCAAAGGGGGGCCGGAAAAGGGTAGGGGTTTGCCCGGTCAGTTCCTGGATTAAACTGTGGGTTTTCAGGAGTTCCCGGGCGATCTCGTCTTTGGCCATCCTGTTCAGGTGAGGATGGGTGTAAGTATGATTGCCGATCTCATGGCCCGCCCGGGCAATCGCCTTCACCATCTCCGGGTATTTCTCCAGCCAAAGGCCGCAAAGGAAGAAAGTGGCCCGGACCTGGTTTTTTGCCAGAATCTCCAGCAACCTGGGGGTTTGGTCCGCACCCCAGGTCGCATCGAAAGTGACGGCCACCTTTTTCTCAGGGGTCTCCACGGAGTAAATGGGGATAATCCGCCCGCTCAAAATGGCGGAAGCCTGCCGGATAAGGTTGGCCACACCCGCCGGGCGGAGAAAAAAAGACCCTGCCAACAATACCAGCAGGGTAAGGCCGAAAAACCGGCTTTTTGACAAGACCAGGATGCGCAAGGCCTCCACCCCGTCTTCAGTTTTTCACAGTTTACCTTATGTCAGGAGGGGGAGCCCTAGAACACCATCCTGCTATTTCCGGCGGTATTAATCACCGCTATTCCACGCGCTGCCGCGCCTGGTCAAACCGTAACTAAGATTCTATGCCCAGCTCCGGGCGGGCCTGGGCCTCCGCCACGACGATCCGGGCGATCCTGGCCATCACCCCGGGCGGGCCCAGTTGGGCCCGGATCTTTGCGTATTCCGCCTTTATCTCCGCCCGGGCTTTTTCGTCCCCCAACAACTTCGCCATCGTGTTCTTGAGGTTTTCCGCGGTCAGGTCCTCCTGGAGGAGTTCGGGGATGATCTTCCTCCCGGCAATCAGGTTCGGGAGGGCCACCAGCAACTCCCGGTCCTTCTCCTCCTTATTCCGCAGCCACCGCCGGAAGATAAAGACCGTAATGGGAGAGAGGCGGTAGACGACAACCGCCGGCAACCCCAGGAGCACCGCTTCCAAGGTGGCAGTGCCGGAAGTGATCACGCCAAGGTCGGCTGCGGCCAGCAGGGAATAGACCCCTTCGTTCTCCACTGTAATCTCTCCCGGGAAATCCGCCAGCAGGGCATTTAACCGCCATTTCTCGATCGTCGGCGCCAGGGGCAAAAAGAACCGGATTTTTTTCGCCGCTTCCGGATCTTCTTCGATGAGTTTCTTTGCGGCCGCCAGCATCACCGGGAGGAGGGATTCCACCTCCTGCCGGCGGCTGCCCGGCATCAAAACCACGACGGACTCTTCGTCCCCAATCCCCCGGGCCTTCCGCCATTTTTCCCGGGGAAGCACACCCTTGACCCGGTCAATCAGGGGATGGCCGGTATAGCTCACTTTCAACCCGAAACCGCGGTAAAAATCGGCTTCAAACCCCATGACCGAGACCAGGTGGGAGACGCATTTCCCCATCCGGACGGCGCGCTTTTTCCCGTAGGCCCAGGCGGAAGGGGCAAAAAGACAGACGACCGGGATGGAGAGTTTCCGCGCCTGCTCCGCCAGGGCCAGGTTAAAGCCGCCAAAATCAATCCAGAGCAAAACGTCGGGCCGGTTCTCCGCTAAAAAACGGGTAAAAACCCGGAGCAAACGGCGGAAACGGAAATACTGCCCGGCCGCTTCCAGAAGGCCAATTGTACTGTGGCGGGTGGGGTCAAAGAGAATCTGAACTCCCTCCCCGGCCAGCAACGGCCCGCCCATCCCGTGGAACTCCGCCTCCGGGTCGAGTTTTTTAATCTCCCGGACCAGAGCCGCGCCGTGCAGATCTGCGGAATGGTCCCCGGCGGAAATAAAATACTTCATTCTTTTCCCTCCCCGAACAAGGAGACCGGTGCAGCCTTTGTCCTTTTATTTCTCCCGCCATTCCATGCGCAAGAACCCCTCTTCCACCCGGAATTCTTTAATCGTCAAAGGCCATGGCAACTCCAGGGGAAACTGCAGATCCAAGGCGTCCAGGTAGGCCGCAACCACCCCGGGCGGGACCTCAAGATCGCCAATTTTAAGGGTGACGGGGGTCAAACGCAAACTGTTACCGGAGGCTTGTTCCAGGCGGGCGGAAGCGGTAAAGGGCAACCGCTCCTTCAAAACCGGCTCCCTGAGAACCCCTTGGATCCTGACGGCCCCGGGCGACAGTTCAACACGGGGGTTGAATTCCGGCCATTCCTCCCGTAAAAAGGCGGTCAACCCCGCCTCGGTTATCCGGAAGGTCAGTTCGGTTTTGGCCAATTCCTGAACCTCTATTCTCCGCTCAAACAAGAGGGCATTCCGGTTCAACTGGATCCCCCGGCTCTTAAAGGTTAGGTCCTCAAGGACGGGTCCTTCGTGAAAAGCCAAACGGCCGGCGGAAAACTCCACATCCCTCGTGCGCCCCCGGATCAGATCGATCAGGCCCAGCGGCGCCAGGCGCCAGCTTACTTCCTCCGCGATCTTCGTTTCCCTGGCGATCGCTTGCGCCAAACTCCTCTCCAGGTAGTGGTTGATCAGGGTCATCCCGGAAAAAAGAAGGACCGCTATTACCAGGAGGCTGCAGATGAGAACCAGTCTAGCCCAGTTTTTTAACGACGGCAATCCGTATCACTCCGCTTCTGCGCCACGCGCTCCATATTCATCACTTGTTTCCGCAGAGGCGCACACCGTTGCCATCCGGGCGTGGGAGCGCCGCCAAGCATCCACTTCCCCGCCGCTAATTGGCCTTGTTATACGGCGAGCGTAAAAACGCCTCAATAAACGGGTCAATCTCACCGTCCATTACCGCTTGGATATTCCCAATTTCTTTCCCGGTCCGGTGGTCTTTGACCAGGGTATAAGGGCAGAAGACGTAAGAGCGGATCTGGTTCCCCCAGGCAATCTCCGTCTGCTCCCCCTTAATCTGGTCTAATTTCTTTGCCCGCTGCCTGCGTTGTTCCTCAGCCAATTTGGCCTTGAGCAGCTTCATGGCCATCTCCCGGTTCTGGTGTTGTGAACGTTCGTTCTGGCAGGAGACGACGATCCCGGTGGGCAGGTGGGTTATACGCACCGCCGATTCGGTCTTGTTCACGTGCTGCCCGCCGGCGCCGCCCGCCCGGAAGGTATCCATTTTAATATCTTCCGGCCGGATCTCGACGTTCAGATCATCGCTCAGTTCCGGGATGATATCAATGGAAACAAAGGAGGTATGCCGGCGCCCGGAGGCGTCAAAGGGGGAAATCCGGACCAACCGGTGGACCCCCTTCTCCCCGCGCAGGTAGCCAAAGACATTCGTCCCCTGGATATGCAGGGTTGCGCTTTTGATCCCCGCTTCCTCCCCGGGCAGGAGATCCACCAGATCGACCTTGTAACCTTTTTGCTCCGCCCACCGGGTGTACATCCTGAGCAACATCCCGGCCCAGTCCTGGGATTCGGTCCCGCCGGCGCCGGGATGGATCGAGAGGTAGGCGTTGCTATGGTCAAACTCCCCTTCCAGGAGGGTGGCAAGTTCCAACTCTTCCAAGGCGGGAAGGGCTGCGGCCAGGCCGTCCTCGATCTCCTTGAGTACTTCCTCTTCACCGCTTTCCAGGGCTAATTCCAATAGCTCCCGGAGATCCTGAAAATCTTTTTCCAGCCGGGTAACCTTATCCACCGTCTCTTTTAGGGAATTCAGTTCCCTCAGGGTTTCCTGGGCGACGGCCTGGTCCGTCCAGAAATCCGGCGCTGCGGTCTTCTCGGTCAAGGTTCTTATCCGTTCTTCCTTGGCCTCCAGGTCAAAGGTACTCCCTCATTTCGTCCAAGCGTTTCAAGGCCACGGTGATTTTTCCTTTTAATTCTGCAGGTTCTACCAAGAAACTCACCCCTTTATCTGCTTGACTCTTAACTTAACGCGGTCTGCTTTTTCCGGGCTCCGCGCCGTTTCCCGCGCTACTGAAAGGGCAGTGAAATCAAGCGCTTTTCCCGCAACACTTCTTGTATTTTTTCCCGCTCCCGCAGGGGCAGGGTTCGTTCCGCCCGACTTTCTTCCCGATCTTCCTCTGGGTTACCTCCACGGCCCCGTCTTCCCCGCGGTTGGTGACGAGGTTCCGCACCTGCCGCCGGGGGCGGGGTTTCTCCTCCGTCACCTGGATGTGGCAGAGGATACGGACGACTTCCTCGCGGATCGTCTCCAGCAACCCCTGGAACATCCGGTAAGACTCAATCTTATAAACCACCAGCGGGTCTTGCTGGGCATAGGTCTGGAAGCGCACGCCATCAAGGAGATCGTCCATATTTTGCAGGTGGTCCATCCAAAACCGGTCAATGGTCTGTAACAGCACATAGCGTTCAAAAGCCCGCAACCGCCCGGCGTCGATCTCTTTCTCCTTCTCCGTGTAACGGGCCAAGGCTTTTTCCAGCAGGATCTTCTTGATTCTTTCCGGATCTCCCCCGGCCTCTTCCCGCAGTTTATCCGGGGTAAAAGCGCCGGCGAAGAAGAAGATCCGGTCCGCCTCGCCGCATAACCCCTCCAGGTCCCACTCCTCCGGGATGCGGGCATCGGTGTGCATCTGGACAAGCCCCTCAGCCACCTGCCTGAACATATCCAACACCTGTCCGTGGAGGTCTTCTTCCGTACCCAGGAGGATCTTGCGGCGCAGACCGTAAATGGTCTCCCTCTGCTTGTTCAGGACATCGTCGTATTCCAGGACGTGCTTGCGGATTTCAAAGTTCCTGTTTTCCACCTTGCGCTGGGCGTTTTCAATCGCCCGGGCGATCCGCGGGTGCTCGATGGGCACGTCTTCCTCCCAACCCAACCGTTCCATCCAGCGGACAATAGTCTCCCCGCCAAAAAGGCGCATCAAATCGTCTTCCATGGAAACATAGAAACGGGAGGAACCCGGGTCGCCCTGGCGGCCGGCACGCCCCCGCAACTGGTTGTCAATCCGCCGGCTCTCGTGGCGCTCGGTACCGATAATGTGCAGCCCGCCCAGGGCCACCACTTTTTCGTGCTCCTCATCGGTGATCCGGCGGGCCCTCTCCCGGGCGGCCCGCCACTGTTCCTCTGTGGCCTCTTTGGGGTCAACCCCTTCTTCCTTTAAGAAGGAGGCGGCGAGGAAATCCGGGTTGCCCCCGAGAATGATGTCGGTCCCGCGCCCGGCCATGTTGGTGGCGATAGTGACCGCGCCCAGCCGTCCCGCCTGGGCCACAATCTCCGCTTCTTTCTCATGGTACTTGGCGTTCAGGACCTGATGGGGGATTTTCCTCTTTTTCAAAAGGGCCGAAAGGCGCTCCGATTTTTCAATAGAGATGGTCCCGACCAAAACCGGCCGGCCGGTTTTATGGACCGCTTCGATCTCATCCACGATCGCCATGATCTTCCCGGTTTCCGTCTTGTAGACCACATCTGGGTGGTCCTCCCGGATCATCGGCAGGTTGGTGGGGATCACCACCACTTCCAACCCGTAAATCTTCCGGAACTCCGCCTCCTCGGTCTCGGCGGTCCCGGTCATCCCCGCCAGTTTTTCATACATCCGGAAGTAGTTCTGGAAAGTAATCGACGCCAGGGTCTGGCTTTCCCGCTCGATCTTTACGCCCTCTTTGGCCTCGATCGCCTGGTGCAACCCTTCGCTGTAGCGCCGCCCAAACATCATCCTGCCGGTAAACTGGTCGACTATGATAATCCGGCCGTCCTTGACCACATAGTCAATATCCCTCTTCATCAGCTCTTTGGCTTTGAGCGCCTGCGTCAAGTGGTGGACCAGATCGGTGTGTTCGGGCGCGTAGAGGTTCTCGACGCCCAGCATCTTTTCGGCCTTGGCCACCCCTTCTTCGGTCACCGCCACGTTCCGGGCTTTTTCGTCCACGGTGTAATCCACGTCTCTCTTCAGGCGGTTGGCGATCCTGGTAAACTGGTAATAGAGGTTGGTGGGTTTCTCCGCCTGCCCGGAGATGATCAGCGGCGTCCGGGCCTCATCAATCAGGATACTGTCCACCTCGTCCACTATGGCATAGTTTAATTCCCTCTGCACCATATCCTCCGGGGTAATCGCCATGTTGTCCCGGAGGTAATCAAAGCCAAATTCATTGTTGGTCCCGTAGGTTACATCCGCCCGGTAGGCGGCCCGCCGCTCGGCGGCGTTCATATCATGGAGGATCACACCAACGGAAAGCCCGAGAAATCTATAGATCTGCCCCATCCACTCGCTGTCGCGTTTGGCCAGGTAATCGTTGACAGTGACCACGTGCACCCCTTTGCCGGTCAGCGCATTCAGGTAAACCGGGAGGGTGGCGACGAGGGTTTTCCCCTCGCCCGTCTTCATCTCGGCGATCTTCCCCTCGTGCAGGACAATCCCGCCCATTAACTGGACGTCGTAATGGCGTTGCCCCAGGGTTCTTTTGGCCGCCTCCCGGACCACGGCAAAGGCCTCGGGAAGGAGCTCGTCCAGGGTCGCGCCGTCCTGGAGACGGCGGCGGAACTCCCCGGTTTTCGACCGGAGTTGGTCATCGGTATAGGGGAGAAACTCCGCCTCCAGTTCATTGATCCTCTGGACCAGCGGGGCCAGGCGGTTCAATTCCCGTTGGTTGGTATCCCAGATGTTCCGTAAAAAACCTAACAACGGCATCCCTTCTTCCTCTCCAAACTCGCCATTAGCACGCTGTACAATCTTTTACCCCTGCTTTTCATAACGCAAAAAAAGAGCGGGGGGTTTCCGCACCCGTTGCGCACGCATCCGGCGATATCCTACGCACGCATTTATTTACTGCGCACGCATCTCACTTCTGCTATTATATCACTTGCCCCCCGGGGAGACAACCACGCTTCTCCTGCGGTTCCCCGCGCGGGGAGGTGAACCCGGGCCCCTGCTTCCTTATCCTGGCAATTTCCCGGCATATTAAAAAGCTTCCGTTCTGAAACCCCGGGGAAAATTTGACGGGGAGGGATGAGTTGATCCGGTCTCACTTTTGGAGGTCGTGGGCGGTAACGGGGTTGACAAGGGTGCCGATTTTTTCAATACTGATCCTTACCGTATCGCCGGGTTTAAGGTAAACCGGGGGTTTCCGGGCAAAACCCACCCCGGGCGGGGTACCGGTGGCGATGATATCCCCCGGCTCCAAGGTGAAAAGCTGGGATAAAAAGCTGATGAGGGCAGGGACTTTAAAGATCAGTTTTTCCGTGGAAGAATCCTGCATTAGCCGGTCGTTTAGCCAGAGTTTGATCGCCAGCCGGTGGGGGTCGCCAACTTCACCGGCGGTGACCAGGTACGGGCCCATGGGCGCGAAGGTATCCAGGGCCTTCCCTTTGGTCCACTGCCCGTCGCGAAACTGGAGATCCCGTGCGCTGACATCGTTAAAAACCGTATACCCGGCCACGTACTCCATGGCCTCTTCCTCCGGCACATTCTTCCCTTTTTTACCGACGACCACCGCCAATTCCGCTTCATAATCCACTTGGTTTGTGACGGGCGGCAGAATAATGGGCGCTCCCGGGCCAACAATAGCTGTGGCAAACTTGGTAAAGATCACCGGTTCCTCCGGGACGGCCGCCCCGGTCTCCATGGCATGGTCCAGGTAGTTAAGGCCGATGCAGACAATCTTTGCCGGGTTGGGGACCGGCGCCAGGACCCGCAGTTTTTCCAAAGGGTAAGACGGCCCGGGCTCTTCACCCGCAGCCAACAGGCACTGGAGCCTCTCCAGCCCGCCTTCTGTTGCCAGGAGGGTTTTTAAATCCGGAAACCCACCCTCCCGGCGGAGCCCGGCGAAGCCTTGGGAAAGGTCAAAAACCTTATCCTCCAGGCAGAGGCCGGGAAAAACCTTTCCCCGGTCATCGGCAAAAGTCCCCAAGCGCATCCTCTATCCCCCATTCTTGCAGATGATAACCTCTTCCTCCGTAACCAGCAGATCCATGAGGAGATCCCAGTCGTCCCGGGGAACGGCCGCCATCAGTTGCCTGGAGAAGGCCAGCCCAACTTTGATCTGGTCCGGGCGGCGCGCGGCGGCATGGGCCAGGTAGCGGTCGTAATAACCCTTTCCCCGCCCCAACCGCCCGCCGCGGCGGTCAAAGGCGAGGCCGGGGATGAAGAGAAGATCAATTTTCTCCGGAGGACAGAGCTCCCCCTCCCGGGGTTCCGGGATCCCAAAAACCCCCGGGGTTAAGCGGCCCAGGTCCGTAACGGCCCGGAACTCCATGAACCCGTCCCCTTTTACCACCGGCAAAACCAGGTTTTTCCCGGCGGAAAGCAACGCGGCAAGGAGGTCCCCCGTGGCCACCTCGTTGCCAATGGACGCATAGGCCCCCACCGTCCCGGCTGCCGCCAACTGGGGCAGCGCCAGGGCCCGGGCGGTAATTAAGGCGCTCTTTTCCGCAACTTCCCCGCGGCCAAGTTCCGCCAGGCGCCGCCAGTATTCCCGGCGCGCCCGCCTTTTCTCCTCACCGGCGTTCAATTGCTTCCCCCTCCGGTTTTCTCCCTCCGGAAGAGATCCACTGTAACGGAGAGATAAAACATTGGCTTGTCCGTACCGCCGTCAGGAGACGGTACGGGAAAGATACAGGGTAACGATGTAATAGATGTAATAAAGGAATAAAAAAAAAGAAAGAACCCCGCCGTGGCGCTATCGCTGAATGTTACCTGAACCCGCTCTCGCAGGTGGGCGCCTCCTGTTGGGTTTATGTGTCCTTGCCAGGAAGGCCTACACGCCGCCAACAGAGTCCGGCTCCCCAGGTAATGGTGTTGGTTCATAACTTCAGCTTCACCACGCACACAGCAGGGTACCGTTTCTGATATAATAATAACACAAGTAAGCCGGTCCACGCAAGAGCTTAAAGGGCTGTTGTAAAAATTTTCTTCTTATTTTACTCCTTCTTCCCCGCCAGGCTCACCAGGGACAACTCCCGCAATTGGGCCGGTTCCACCTCCGCCGGTGCGCCGGTCAACAGGCAGGCGCCGGCAGCGGTTTTGGGGAAGGCAATCACATCCCGCATGCTCTCCGCCCCGGCCAAAATCGCGACCAGCCGGTCCATGCCCAGGGCAATCCCCCCGTGGGGCGGGGCCCCGTAGTCAAAGGCATTAAGGAGAAAGCCGAATTTCTCCCGGGCTTCCTCCGGTGAAATCCCCAGAATCGCAAGGACTTTCTCCTGGAGTTCCCGCCGGTGTATGCGAATGCTGCCACTGCCCAGTTCCACCCCGTCCAGGACCAGATCATAGGAGTTGCCCCGGGCTTTCAACGGTTCATGATCAAGGAGAGCAAGGTCCTCCGGCAAGGGGGCGGCAAAGGGGTTATGTTTCGACTCGATCCTGCGGGTCTCAGTGTTCAGTTCGAAAAGGGGAAAATCAATCACCCACAGGAAATCATGGCGTCCCTCGGGAACTAACTGCAGGCGCCGGCCAAACTCCAGCCGCAACCCGCCCAGGATCTCTTGGGCCTTTTCGGTTTCGTCGGCAACCATCATAATCAAATCGCCTTCCCGGGCTTGCGCCCGCTCACAGACGGCTTCCAACTGCCCGGGGGTGAAGAACTTGGCCACCGGCGATTTGATCCCCTCTCCGGTCAAGGCGAAATAGACAAGGCCGCGGGCGCCGAACTCCGCCGCCAGCCGGGGCAGTTCATCCAACTCCCGGCGGGAGAAATTACCGCAACCCGGGGCGGTAATGCCAAGGACCGAGCCGCCGCCGGCCACCACCTGCCGGAAGATGGAGAACTCCGTCTCCTGCACCAGA
This sequence comes from Bacillota bacterium, assembly GCA_012727895.1. Classification (GTDB taxonomy): domain Bacteria; phylum Bacillota; class UBA4882; order UBA10575; family UBA10575; genus JAAYGG01. Next base: position 57,360 of record JAAYGG010000144.1, on the reverse strand, counting down.
TCGGAGAAGTCCGTCAATTCCATGGCAAACCTGGTATCCGGTTTATCCGTGCCAAACCGGCGGACCGCCTCATGATAACTCAGGCGTGGGAAAGGCCTGGCCGGTTCAAACCCGGTCAATTCTTTAAAGAGCACCTGCACCAGTTCTTCCATGAGCCCAAGGATATCTTCCCGGTCAACAAAGGCCATCTCCAGGTCGATCTGGGTAAATTCCGGCTGTCGGTCAGCGCGTAAATCCTCATCCCGGAAACACCGGGCGATCTGGAAGTACTTGTCCACCCCGGCGACCATCAAAATCTGTTTGAAAAGCTGCGGCGACTGGGGAAGGGCGTAAAACTTCCCCGGGCTGAGCCTGCTGGGGACCAGGAAGTCCCGGGCCCCCTCCGGCGTACTCTTGGTCAGCATCGGCGTTTCAATCTCCAAAAAGCCCTTCTGGTCCAGGAAATCCCGGGCCAGTTTCGCCGTGCGGTGCCGGACCGCAAGATATTTATGCATCTCCGGGCGGCGCAGGTCAAGATAACGGTAGCGCAGGCGGAGGGCTTCATCCACTGTTATCCGGTCGTCGATCTGTACGGGCGGGGTTTGGGCCTTGCTTAAAATAACAAGCTCTTCCGCGATGACTTCCACCTCGCCGGTGGGCAGGTTGGGGTTGACCGTCTCCGGAGGCCGTTTCTCCAGCCGTCCCCGGACCGCAATCACATACTCGTTCCGGAGCGTCTCCGCCTGTTGAAATAGTTCTTCGTTCTTTTCCGGGTGAAAAACCACCTGTACCAGGCCGGTGGCATCCCGGAGATCAATGAAAAGCACCCCCCCGTGGTCCCGCCAGCGATGGACCCACCCGTTGAGGCAGACGGTGGTACCGGCATCTTCAGCCCGTAATTTGCCGCAGTAATATGTTCTTTTCCACTCAGTCACGAAAAACTTCCCCTTTCCTGCTCCCGCCCGGAAGAATCCCGGTCGAGAAGGTCTTTGATAAACCGGCACACCTCTTCACGATCGACCCGCCATTGCTCGCCGTCGGCCATCCGCCGCACCGAAACCTGGCCGTCTTTCCATTCGTCCTCGCCCAGGATGACGACGAACTTCGCCTGGAGTTTGCCGGCCGCCCGCATCTGCGCTTTGAGGCTCTTCACCTCCAGGCAGGCTTCGACGGTGAGCCCTTCCCGGCGAAGCCGGGTTGCCAGGGCAAAACCGTCCGCCGCCAGGGTCTCGTCGAGGACGGCAAAAGCCACCTGCGGTGCGGAAGAGAAACCGGCAAACTTCCCCTGTTGCTCAAGGGTTAGGATGAGCCTCTCCATACCGGAAGCAAACCCCACCCCCGGCATTGGGGGGCCGCCGATCTCTTCCACCAGGTGGTCGTAGCGGCCACCGCCGCAAACGGCATTCTGTGCGCCCAGGCCGGCATTGATCACCTCAAAGACCGTACGGGTGTAATAATCAAACCCCCGGACCAGCCTGGGCTCCAGGCGGTAGTCGATCCCCGCCTTATCAAGGAAAGAAAGGGTCTTCTCCAGGTGGTCGCGGCATGCGGGGCAGAGGTAATCCGTGACCGCCGGGACATCTTTTGTCAACTCCCGGCAACGGGGGTTTTTACAATCCAAAATGCGCATAGGGTTTTTCTCCAAGCGCCGCAGGCAACTCTCGCAGAGTTCCTGGAGGGAACTCAACCGGGAAAAGAGGTCTTCCTGGTATTTTTTGCGGCAGGCCGGGCAACCGATGGAGTTCACGAGGACTTCCAGGTCGGTTAAGCCCAACTCCTTATAGAGTTCCACGGCGACGGTGATCACTTCGGCATCAGCCAACGGGCTCTCCGTCCCCAGGAGTTCCACCCCAAACTGGTGAAACTGGCGGAACCGGCCGGCCTGCGGCCGCTCCTGGCGGAACATGGGGCCCATATAGAAGAGCTTGGTGATCCCGCCCTTGCTGTAAAGTTTGTGTTCCACATAGGAACGGACGACCGGCGCGGTCCCTTCCGGGCGCAGGGTCAGGCTCCTTCCCCCTTTATCGTTAAAGGTGTACATCTCTTTCTCCACGATATCGGTGGTCTCCCCGATCCCGCGCTGGAAAAGCTCGGTGTGTTCAAAGACCGGTGTCCGGATCTCCTGATAACCATAATAGTCAAAAACCCGCCGGATCGCCGCTTCCAGCCAACGCCAGCGCAAAGCCTCCTCCGGCAGGATGTCAAAGGTCCCCCGGGGCGCGCTAATCTTCATTCGTCCTCAACCTCACTCCGCTGCCGGCAATTTGCCGGGTTCCCCTTATTCGCCGGCAACTTCCTCCAGTTTCTTCTGTTCTTCCAGGAACAACCGTTCCAGTTCCCGACGTTCCGCTTCCCTTCTCTCTTCAACCTTGGCAAGCTTTGCTTTTAAGATTTCCACTTCTTCCGCGAATTCCAGTTCTTCCGCTACAGAAAGGATAAAATAAAGGTCGCTGAGGTCCTCGCCCGCCCTATCGATGGCGGCGGCCAAGACTGCTTTCGCCTCATCCACTGTACCCCGGGCGTGCAGGACACGGGTTTCGGCCAATGCCCAATCCGGTTCTCTCTTGACCCTTTCCGGGGTCTTGGCCAGGACCTCCAGGGCGCTGTCGTAATCCCCGATCTGCCGGTAGGCCTCGGCCGCGGAGAGGCGTACCTCCACATTCCGGCGGTACCTCTTATCCTTCAGGGCCTTCTCGTAGGCCCGGGCCGCCTCCTCCCATTTCTCATCTTGCTTGAAGCGGTAGCCCCGGAGCGCCGGATCCAGGATTTCGATTTTGGCCTTCTCCCGTTCCTCCTTTATCCAGGTATTCATTTCCCCGCTTTGCTCCAAAGCTTCCAACATTAGCTCCTTGCGGACGTTCTCCTTTTCTTTTTCCCATTCTTCGCCTTCGGCCAGTTTTACATCGTCAACCCTGATGATGTGATAACCGTACCGGGTCTCAACCGGCTTGCTGATCTCCCCGACCGCCAGTTGCAAGGCGGTTTCGACAAAATTTTTCTCCAGGGCCTGCTGGAAAAAGAGAATAGTACTCCTGCCTATGCGCCCGCCCATTTCCGCGGTGAAGGGGTCATCCGAATACTCCTTCGCCAGTTGGGCAAAGTCCTCTCCGGCCATAATCCGCTCATAAACTTCCTCGGCTCTCTGCAAAGCCTCCCGCTGGGAACGGGGTTTTTCCGCGTTCTCCGGTTCGGTGGCAATCAGGATATGGGAGAGTTCCATGGTTTCGTACCTCTCACGGATTTGCTCCTCCGTTACCTCAATCCCCTTTTCCTCCGCCAACTGCACATAAAGGGTTTGCCTGCGCAAAATCTCCCGGTATAAATTCTCCAGGGCTTTCAGGTTTTTTACCCCTCTGTCGCGGAGAAACATCTCCAGCTCTTCTTCGGTGGGATAATTTTTCCGCACCTCCGCCATGATGGCCGCAAGCTCATCGCGGTCGGCCTCAATCTTCCGCTCTTTCAGGATCTGCTTGACCAGTTCCTCGTTGATTACGATCTCCAACGTCTGGTTCTTGAGGGCTTCCTGGGTCTGCCGGTGGCCGTATAACCGCACCAATTCCTGATAAACCTGGTTAAAGTCTTTATCTTTTACCTTAACCCCGTTTATCTTCACCGAAGGCCCTTTGTAAAGATAAGGGTTCTCAGCCCGGCTTGGCATGCCGATAAAAAGAGTAACCAAAAGACCGGCGACGATCAGAACGACAACCGGAGCCAACAAGACCTGCGATAACCGGCGGATTTTAACAATCAAAACAAACTCCTCCTTTAAAATAAAATTAAAAAAACTCGCTGCTTTCCATGGCCGTTTGCGCGCGTGCGCGCAGTCCATTGCGGCGAGGAAAAACCGGCGCAATTCTTTCAATATTTTACCCAAACGTCCCTTTCTTGTCAATCAGGGGGCGCCGGTTAACCCGTCTTCACCACCCCATTCCCTTAGGAACGGATTGGTCAACCGTTCCCGCCCGGCGGTAGTCGCCGGCCCGTGCCCGGGAAGGAGCCTGGTCTCATCCGGCAGTTGCATCACCTTTTTTACACTTTGCACCAGTGTTTGCAGGTCACCGCCGGGTAAATCGGTCCGGCCGACACTCCCGGCAAAAATCAGATCCCCGGTAAAGACCAGCCCCGGTCCAAAGAGGCAAATCCCCCCCGGGGAATGCCCGGGAGTATGCCGGACTGTCAAAAGGAGACTGCCGAGAGAGATAATATCGCCGTCGGCCAGCAAAATGTCGGGGTAGACCACCAGTCTCCCCCCAAATAGCTCCGAGAGGTTGAGGGCGGGGTTGGCCAGCACGGGGGCGGCGGCGGAATGGGCCGCCACTGTAGCGCCGGTTGCACTTTTTACCTCTTCCACCCCGCCGATATGGTCGACGTGGCCATGGGTGAGAAGGATCTGCGTCAAACGCAACCCCTCTTCTTGAATGGCCTTGACAATTTCGGCGGCGGGCCGGCCCGGGTCGATACAAACAGCCTCTTTCGTCCCTTCATCCCAGAGCAGGTAGGAATTGACCGCCAGCTCCCCGGTGACAAAAGTCTCTAACCGCATTGGACCTCTGCTTCTCCTTTCTTACAAAAACGCAAAAAAGAAAAAACCGTTCCCGTCCGGAGCCTTTTTTTCAACGGATGGCGCCGATCCGGTTCAGTGGCCAGAACCGCCAAAAGGCCCGGCCGATAATGTTTTTCCGCGGGACAAAACCCCAATTGTGCCCGTCCCAGCTGTGGTTCCTGTTATCTCCCAGCATCAAATAGTGGCCTTCCGGGATCCGCTCCGGCCCGTATTCATATAAAGGTTGCCGCTCCGGTGAGATGTAATCCTCCGCCAGCGGCCGGCCGTTGATATAAACTGTTCCTTCCCGGATCCAGACCGTCTCCCCGGGCAGGCCGATGATGCGTTTGATAAAATCCTGCGTCTGCAAGGGCGTATTCGGCACGGGCGCCGCTTTCATCATCTCGAGCACGTGTGCGGGCGGGCGAAAAACCACGATTTCACCGCGTTTGGGCTCACGAAAACGGTAGGTTACTTTTTCCACAAGAAAACGGTCCCAAACCATGATTGTGGGATGCATTGACGGGCTCGGCACATACCTGGCCTCAAAGAGGAAAGCCCTGATCACCACGAAGAGAATTAACGCCGGGATAACCACTTCAAGGATTTCCCGGAAAACCCTTTTCCCATCCACAACCATCGCCTCCATGATAGCGCGGACAGCGCTGCTCGCGCCTGTAACAACTATCTGATTATATCATAAGCGCCGCCGAAAGTTAAGCGGCGGGCGGCCGGAAAAAAGAATGCAAAAAAGCGGGATTACCCCGCTTTAAGTATTGAACCGAAAGGAAGTCTATTTGTCCACCGCATCCTTTAACGCCTTGCCCGGTTTGAAGACCGGTACCTTTCTGGCGGCAATTTTAATGGTCGCTCCAGTCTGAGGATTCCGTCCGGTACGGGCTCCTCTCTCTCTCACCTCAAAGCTTCCAAAACCTACCAGTTGGATCTTTTCCCCCCGGGACAAAGCTTCGGTCATGGCAGCCAACACGGCGTCCACTGCCTTCCCTGAATCCTTCTTCGTCAGGTTGCTCTTCTCCGCTACCTTTTCAATCAATTCGGCCTTGGTCATAAGCTCACCTCCTTCCGGTTTTTGAGTGTTAGAGGAAAACACTGGTATAAAAATGCCTTTTATCTATTCTAGATAATTCCCCGTTTTCCTTCTCTCCTATCCGAATTTTTTTCAATTTTCCAGGAACGATGGGGGTTCACAAGATTTCCGCAGTTTTTTGTGGGTTTTCCTCGTGCACAAAGACAAAAAAAAAGGAGCGGTAGCTCCCCATTCCGTTGCGCGCTGGCCGTTGCCGGTTAAATTATTATACAAACCAATCCGCCGCTGCCCTCATTAATAATCTTGCTTAAGGTCTCCTGCAGTTTTTCCTGGGCATATACTGGCAACCGGTTCAATTTGGCCTGGATCCCCTCTTTCACCAGATCATGAAGGGTTTTCCCAAAAAACTCCGTCTTCCAAATCTGCTCAGGGTTTTTTTCAAACTCTTCCGTCAGGAAGCGGATAAACTCCTCGCCCTGTTTTTCCGTTCCCACCACCGGGATGACTTCGGTATTGATTACCGCCCGGATCATATGGTAAGACGGGGCGGAAGCCCGGATCCGGATCCCGCAACGGCTGCCCTGGCGGATCAATTCCGGTTCCGCAAATTCGATCTCTTCCATTTCCGGGGTGACCAACCCGTAACCGAACTCTTTCAATTGCTGCAACGCCCCGGCCACCCGGCTGTATTCCTTTTTAATCACCGCCAGTTCCTTCAGATTGCGCAGGAGATCGCCTTCATCGGCCAGGGCCAACCCGGTGATCTCCTGTAAAACCTGGTAAAACAGGCCGGCCGGCGGTTCAATGGCGATGATCACCCGCCCCTGGCCCAGGTTGACTGAGGGAAGAGAAGCGGTCTCCACGTATTCGGCGGCGGCGAGGACAGCCAAGGCCTTTTCCACATCCCTGACCTTTTCAATCTCTTCCACCGCCGAAAATATTGCCTCCTCGTACTGCCGGCGCAGCCAGAAATCACCGGCCAGTTCCTCCACCCAAAGCGGGAGAGCAAACTGGATCTCCTGCACCGGGAACATGCGGAGGATCTCCTGGACAACCCGGTTGATCTCTTGAATCCCCATTTTCAAGCAGTCAATGGGCAAGACCGGCACCTGGTATTTCTCAGCCAACTCCTGCCCCAGGGCAATGGTGCTTTCCGCCCCGGGGTTGACGGAGTTCAAAAGGACAATAAAGGGCTTCCCCAGGAGGGCCAGTTCATTGATGACCCTTTCCTCGGCGGGCAGGTAATTCTCCCGCGGGATCCCGGTGATACTCCCGTCGGTGGTAACCACCAGTCCGATGGTGGAATGATCCCTGATCACCTTTCTTGTGCCCATCTCCGCCGCAGCCTGGAAAGTCACCGGTTCCTGGCTCCAGGGTGTTATCACCATCCTGGGCCCATGCTCATCCATATATCCCACGGCGCCGTCGACAGTGTAGCCCACGCAATCGACCAGGCGAACGCGGAACTCCACATTCTCCATTTTTAAAGGGATCGCCTCATCCGGGACGAACTTGGGTTCCGTAGTCATAATGGTCTTCCCCGCCCCGCTTTGTGGCAACTCATCCTCTGTCCGTTCCAGGTCGTACGGGTCGCTGATCTGCGGCAGGACCATCAATTCCATGAAACGCTTAATAAAAGTGGATTTTCCCGTCCGTACCGGGCCGACAACCCCGATATAGATATCTCCCCCCGTGCGCTCGGCAATATCCTTAAAGATTGCAAAACCTTCCATCCATCTCCCCCCTTTTTCAGAAAATTTCCTTATGGCTTCCACCGGTCGCTGTCGCCACCTCCCCCGGAGAACCCCCAAGGGCGCCATTCTTTAGTGAACATTATATGAGTGCCTTGGGAAAAATAGGACAAAAAAAACAACCCCAAAAAGAGGTCGTTTCTTTGTTTTGAATAGTTGCAAAAACCCGCGGTTTAATCCAGCCTTTCCAGTTCGTGCCGGCGGTCCCTGCTCATCAAAGCCTCCACCGCCTTTTGCGGGGAGAAGCCCTCAAAAAGCACCCGGTAAACAACGGCAATAATCGGCAGTTCAACGCCGAGCTTCTCGCCGAGGCGGTAAGCGGCCTTGGTGGTGGGGACCCCCTCGACAACAAAGGCTGTGGAAGCCAAGACTTCATGGACTTTCCGTCCCCGCCCGATCTCCCGCCCGGCCCAGGCGTTCCGGCTGTGCCGGCCGGCGGCGGTGGCAAAAAGGTCCCCCAGCCCGGAAAGGCCGGAAAAGGTCAGGGGCAACGCCCCCATCTTCTCGCCGAGGCGGCGCATCTCCGCCAGGCCCCTGGTGATCAAAGCGGCCTTGGTGTTGTCTTCATAACCGAGCCCCTCGCAGATCCCGGCGGCAAGGGCAAAGACGTTTTTCAAGGCCCCGCCCAGTTCAACCCCGGTGCGGTCCGGGTTCGTGTAGACCCGGAAATAGGAGGAGATGAAAACATCCTGAATGGTTTCGGCGGTTTTCAGATCCGGGGAGGCCACCACGGTGGCGGAAGGGAAGCCCTTCCCCACTTCCTCGCTGTGATTGGGGCCGGAAAGGGTGACGATCTGCCCGGAGGGGACCCCCAGTTCCTCCTCGAGCACTGTGGAGAGGAGTTTCAAGGTCTCCACTTCAATCCCTTTGCCGGCATTCACCACCAGGGTATGGGAGGAAACATAAGGTTTAAACATTGAGGCAACATTTCGCAGCCATTGGGAAGGGACTGCAAAAACCAGCATCTCCCGGCCTTCCCCCACTTCGTCCGGGTCATTGCTGGCCTTCAGGGCTGAAGGAAGCTCCACCCCCGGCAAAAACCTGGGATTATAATGAAAGTCGTTAATCTGGGCCGCCGTCTCCCGCTCGTAAGCCCAGAGCCTTACCTGGTGCCCGTTTTCCACCAGGAGCCGGGCCAGGGCGGTGCCCCAACCCCCGGCGCCGATCACCCCGATCTTCATCCTTTTCCCGATCTTCATCTTTCTTCCCTCCCGGTTCTCCGTGGCAGTTGGATTTTATTCTCTTTTCCCGCCAGGAGACGCCGGATATTCTCCTGGTGCCGGTAGATTGCTAAAATGGCGGCGCCGGCAGCAAAGAGCAGCACCAATTCCTGCCCGGGATAGAAAAAGCAAGTAGCCACCGGCAAAGCCAGGGCTGCCAGTAAAGAGGCCAGGGAGACATAGCGGGTGAGCAAAACCACCAAGGCCCATAAGGGGATGACCACCATAATTGTCTTGGGGATCAGGAGAATGATCGCCCCCAGAGTGGTCGCGATCCCTTTTCCCCCTTGGAAGCCGAAGAAGAGAGGCCAGTTGTGGCCGATTATTACTGCCAGCCCGCAGAGGGCGGCCACTTCCTTACTGCCCCCCAACCGGAGGCCGACCCAGACCCCCAGCACCCCTTTGGCGATATCGCCCAGGAGAACCAGGACGGCGGCAAGGGGACCGAAGACCCGGAGGGCATTGGTGGCCCCCAGGTTACCACTGCCTTTTTTACTGAGATCCACCCGTTTTAAGGAGGCGATTACCCCCGCTGTCAGAAAACCGCCAATAAAGTAACTGATGATCACTGCAATAAGGCCGTACACAACAGATCTCCTCCCAAAACAGATATTCCTCCGGTGAAAACCGCCGCTTCAGGCGGGCGCACCGGATCCCGGAATGCTAATACTGGGCTTTTTTCTCCCCCCTCCTTTTGAAGAAAAACCGGAGCGGGGTACCGGTGAAACCGAATTCCTCCCGGAGCCGGTTCTCCAGGAACCGCTCATAGGAAAAGTGCAGTAATTCCGGGTCATTCACCCAGAACTGGATGGTCGGCGGTCCGACCTGGACCTGGCTGGCATAATAGATTTTCAGGGTCTTCCCCTTCCGGGAAGGGGGATGCCGCCGGTCCACCGCTTCCCGGACCACCCGGTTGAGCAAGCCTGTCGGCACCCGGCGGTTGTACTCCGCCGCCACCCGGAGGACTTCCGGGAGCACCCGCCCCACCCGCAGGCCGGTCCGGGCCGAAAGAAAAAGCACCGGCGCATATCTGAGAAAAGGCATCTCCGCCCGGAGCCGCTCCTCGTATTCCCGGGCGGTCCGGGAAGTCTTCTCCACCAGGTCCCATTTGTTCACCACCAGGACCGTGGCCCTACCGGCCTCGTGGGGAATGGCAGCCACCTTTTTATCCTGCTCCAAGAGGAATTCTCCGGCATCCAGGAGGACGAGGGTGACTTCGGACCTCTCCACCGCCTGTAAAGCCCGGAGCACGCTGTAATACTCCACCGCATCCCGGGAGGCGCGCTTGCGGGAGCGGCGGATCCCGGCGGTATCAATAAGGAGAAAATCCTGGTCTTGAAAGCGCAAGGGCGTATCCACCGCATCCCGGGTGGTCCCGGGGACGGAACTGACAATAACCCGTTCCTCGCCGAGGAGGGCATTGACCAGCGATGACTTGCCCACATTCGGCCGGCCGATAATCGCCACTTTTACCGCGTCGTCATCCTCCCCCGCTGCGGAGGGCGGCAAGTGCGCGACAATCGCCTCAAAGAGTTCGTCAAGGTTCAAGGCGTGTTCCGCAGAGACCAGGACCGGCTCGCCAAAGCCCAGGGCATAAAAATCCGCCGCCAGTTCCGGCCGGTACGAATCGACCTTGTTGACAACCAGAATTACGGGTTTGGCCGCCCGGCGGAGAATCTCTGCGACCTCCCGGTCCAACGCCTGCAGGCCGGCCGGCCCGTCCACGACAAAAAGGATGAGATCCGCCTCGTCCACGGCCAAGACGGCCTGGTCGTAAATCTGCTCTTGTAACGGGTCATCCGGCATCCCGGGGGCGATCCCGCCGGTGTCGACGAGGAAAAAACGCCGGCCCGCCCATTCTCCTTCAGTGTACAAACGGTCCCGGGTTACCCCGGGAATACTCTCAACGATCGCCACCCGCCGGCCGGCCAACCGGTTAAAGAGGGTGGATTTTCCCACATTTGGCCGGCCGACAATGGCCACAACCGCTTTTCTCACCTTTGGCACCCTCCTCTTTCCAGAAGCGCCCGGACCGCCGCTTCCCCTGCTCGCTGTTGCATCCTAAACACCGGTATGGCCAAAACCGCCTTCCCCGCGGGCGGTCGCCGCCAGATCTCCGGTAACCTCCTGCCATCCCCCCCGGACTACCCCGGCTATGACCAACTGGGCGATGCGGTCACCGCGGCGGACCACGAAATCGGCAGGCCCGTGGTTGACCAGGAGGACTTGGATCTCGCCCCGGTAATCACTGTCGATGGTCCCGGGGGCATTAAGCACGGTCACACCGAAACGGGCGGCCAGACCGCTCCTGGGCCGGATCTGCCCTTCAAAACCTTCGGGCAAGGCCACCTGCAGGCCGGTGGGAATGGGCAGAAAGCCCCCGGGCGGGATTGTAACCTCTTTTTCCACCGCCGCCACTAAGTCCATCCCCGCCGCGCCGGCGGTCATATACTGCGGTAACGGCAACCCGGCGGCATGGGGCAGCCGGCGGAGGGGGATTTTCACTCTTTCCATCGTCTACCACCTTTCGAGCGCATAATCCGGCGGGAACGGGCCAATCGCCGTCAGGGTCAGAAAATCATCCTGGAAGAGGGTCCGGGCCACGCGCAAGACTTCCCCGGCGGTTACCTGGTCGATCCTGGCCACTACCTCCTCCGGGGTAATGATCTTCTTATAAAACAGGTCCGACTTGGCCAGCCTGCTCATGCGGTTGGTGGAATTCTCCATACTGAGCCAGAAGTTCCCTTTAATCTGTTCCTTTGCCCGCTGTACCTCTTCCCCGGAGAGGGGCCCGTTTTTCAGGTCTTCAAACTGCCCCCGGATTACCTTCAGCACCTCGGTAAAATTCTCCAGGCTGGTCCCGGCATAAACCGTGAAGAGCCCGGTATCCATAAAGGCCGCGTAATGGGAGCCGGTGGCATAAACCAGGCCCCTTTCCTCCCGGAGTTCCTGGAAAAGCCGGGAAGAGACACTGCCGCCCAGGATATTATCGAGGACCATCAGGATATACCGGTCCTCATGGTCCCTGGGGAACCCCGGCGTCCCCACGCAAAGGTGGACCTGCTCTGTTTTCTTACTTTTCAGAATATTTTCCCCTTTGATCTTTACCGGGATCTTCTCTTCCCCGGCGGTTTGCCCATGGAATTTGCCCCAGTACTCGCCGGCCGCGGCAATCACCTCTTCCGGGTTGACATTCCCGGCCACGGCCAGGCAGGAATTGCCGGGGGTATAGAACCGTTCCTTGTAGGCCAGGAGATCCTCCCGGGTCAGGTTGCGGATGGTTTCCGGCGTCCCCAGGATGGAATGGCCCAGGGGGTGGCCGTTCAGAATGGTCTGGGTGAGAAGGTCAAAAACCTGTTCATCCGGGGAATCTTCATAGGATTTTATCTCTTCGAGAACGACATTGCGTTCTTTTTCCAACTCTTCCGGCGCCAATAAGGCATTGAGGACCAGGTCGGAAAGGAGTTCCATGCCCAGTTGGAAGTGGCGGTCCAAAACCTTCACATAAAAACAGGTATACTCTTTGGTAGTATAGGCGTTAAGATGCCCGCCAACGGAATCGATGACCCCGGCGATCTCCCGGGCCGAGCGTTTACTCGTCCCTTTAAAGGCCATGTGTTCAAGGAGGTGGGTGATCCCTTGCTCCCGCCGGGTTTCATTTCTGGAACCGCAAAGGACCCAAAAACCAATAGCCACCGAACGGACATGGGGGACTTGCTCGCAGACGACCCGCAGGCCGTTGGGAAGAATCTGGCGATGATACATATGCTGTCACACCTTGTTTGCTTGTTTCGATAAATACCTCTTATCGTCCTTACTTTTCTTGTCCTTACCTTACTATTTTCCCCGAGATTCAGATAATTCGCGACAAGCGCGGAAATTCCTCTTCTGTTCTTTTTTTTACCGTCTTTTTTTGCCGTTTGTAAAAAATCCGCGCAAAACTAGTAAAACCGCTCTAAACTGGGGATATGTACATAAAGGAAACGAATGCAACCTGTAGAAGTCCTAAAGCAACTATTTGTAAAAGAAGATGACCAGTTCTGGGCAAAGGAGCGACAACATGGGAGAGGGTACCATCGCCACCATTTTAGCGATGATCGTCTATCTTTCCACTGCGCTTTTTGGCGGCGGTGAGCAGGCTGTCCAGCCCGGATCCCCGCCGGGGGCGCCGGTGCGGGAAAACCAGCAACAGGCCTTTCCCCGCCGGGCGGTGGTCACTGCCAAAGAGGCCAACCTGAGGGCGGAACCCTCGGTGGACGCACCGGTTCTGGCGGTCATCTCCGGGGGAAACCCCCTTACCATCCGGCAAGAAAAAGACGGCTGGTACCAGGTTACCGGCGACGGGCAAACCGGCTGGGTGATGAAATGGGCGCTGCAGCCCGCCGGTAAAGATGACAGCCGTGAAGTTATAGGTTATTACGCTGAAAGCTATCGCGGCGACCTCCGGGCCATGCAGTCGCTCACCGGCAACCTCGGGGTCATTACCACCGTCGCTCCCTTTTCCTACCGGATTGACCGGGAAGGGAATATCCACGGCCAAACCAATCCGGAGCTGCTCAAAACAGCCCAAACCAACGGCTTGAAAACCCTGGCTGTGATCACCAATATTCAAGGGACGAACTTCAGCCGGGATGTGATCAGCGGCATGCTGAGGAGTAAAAGCGCCCGGCAAAAGGCGGTTGCCAGCATTCTTAACCTGCTCAAGGAGAAAGGTTACAGCGGGGTCAATATCGACTTCGAAGGGGTGCCTGCCCGGGACCGCCTCTATCTGACGGCTTTCTTCCGGGAACTGGCAACCGCCTTGCGCCCCCATAATTTCCTGGTTACCGCCGCCCTGCCCGCCAAAACAGCGGCAACCGAGAATTCCGCCTGGGCGGGGGCGTTCGACTTTTCCGCGCTCGCCCCTTACCTGGATTGGGCGGTAATCATGACCTACGACCAGCACCAGACAAACAGTTCGCCCGGCCCGGTCGCTTCTTTCGAGTGGGTGGAGCGGACCATCTCCTACTGTCTCCAGCACTTCTCCCCCGACCGTCTCCTGATGGGAGTGCCCGCCTATGGTTACGCCTGGAGCGACCGTTCCGGGAGGGCCGTCAACTACGCGGGGATCGAGAACTTAATCCGGCGCCACCAGGTCACCCCGAAGTGGCACGATCGCTACCAGACACCCTTCTTCACCTATACGGAAGGGGGAACCAAGTATGAAGTCTGGTATGAAAACCGGCACAGCACTGCCGCAAAAATGCGGCTGGTCAACAAATACAACCTGCGCGGGGTGGCGGTCTGGCGCCTGGGTTACGAAGACCCGGGGATTTGGGATGTATTAAGCTGAGTTCGCATTGACGCGCGCTGTTTTTTCCCGCCAGCCACCAGCTTCAGTTTTTCAGTCCCCAGTTTCCAGAGGAGATAATAGTTGAAGAGGCGTTGCAACCCCAGGAGAACCCCCAGCTTTCTCCGGGGTTTTTCTTCACCTTTCCGGGCCCACCGGATAATCTTCTCCCCCAGCGGGAATTGGGAAAGGTAGATCAAGGTGTACCAATAGGTTTTCCAGGGCTGGACCCGGGCGCCCCTTCCCCGGCGCCACCAGTGGATATCCCGGTATTGCTCGAGCAAGGGGCGGCGGAATTCCGCCTCAATCTCCGCAGGGGTCCTGGCCCCCTTTTCCACTGCCATCCGCCGGACGGCGGTCCCCGGCAGCAGGCTCAAACCGTGCAGTTGCAGGCGGAAGGGTTTGGGGATTTTTAAGCAGAATTCCAGGGTCTCCCGGAGATCGCCGGGGGTCTCAAAGGGATGGTCAAGGATGAGGTCATAGACGACCACCGGTACCCCGGCTGCAGCCAGGATTCTCCCGCCGGCCAGGATCTGCTCCTGGGTCTCCCCGCGGTTGTAGATCTCCTTCCGGACCCGCGGCGACCCGCTCTGAAACCCAACGACGATCTTTTCCAGGCCGGCCGCGACCAGCCGTTTAATATTCTCCTCCTCGATATGGTTGGGGTGGCCCCAGATCTCAAAGGGCAACCCCACCTCCTGCCGGTATCTGCGGGCAAACTCCTCCACCCATTCTCTCTTTGCCGGGAAGATCTCGTCCCAGAAACGGAGGAGGCTCAACCGGGGCAGGTTTTCCCGGGCCTCTTTGATCTCGGCAATCACATTTTCCACACTGCGCAGGCGAAGGTATCTCCCTTTTCCCCGGTAAAGATCGCGGAGGCCGGCGTTGCAACAGAAGGAACACCGGTAGGGGCAGCCGCGGGAGCCAATCAGTTCATAGGAGTACCTCCCGGCCAGCGGTTCCCCGGCCACCAGCCCGTTGCCGGCCAGGTAATACTTGTTCCCCGGCCCCAGGTCCGGAAAGGGGAGCCCGTCCAAGTCCTGGCGCAACGGGCGGAGAGGGTTGATCCGGATTTCGCCCGTTTTTTCCTCACGGTAACAAAGGTTTTGCAGCGCCCGCCAGTCCCGGCCGGCGGCAAGGAGGTCGCAGAATTCCAGGAGCGCGTCTTCGCCTTCGCCCCTGATGACAAAATCCGCATATTCCAGGCTCTCTTCAGGGAAAAGGGTGGGGTGGACACCTCCCCAAAGCACCGGCGCGCCGGTGGCCTCCCGCAGGATCCGGGTGAGGTCGATGGCCACCTGGAGGTATAAGGAGGACATAACGCTTATCCCGATAAAATCAGGGGCCAGTTCCCGCGCTTTCTCAGCCAGGAGCCGGTATTCCCCGGGTGAGGGTTCCGTGGTCTTGTGGCTGGCAAACCTCTTGACAAAAAATAAGACCGGTTCATACCCGCCGCTTTTCAGACGGGAAGACAGGTACCTCAGTCCCAAGTGGTTATAATCATAAAGCCCGATTAATAAGGGTTTTATCCTCCGCATGATACACCTTCCGGATCCTTCGTCTTCCGGATGCCCCGTATGCCTCTTGCCCGTACTTTCACCTACGCAACCGGTGGCATGCACACCCCCGTGTTATTGGTAACAGATTCACCCGACGCTTCCATGACAAATTACTCCCCTGCCGGTTCTCCCTCCGGGTCTGTATCGCGGGCTTCCGTTTCAATCTCGTGTACCTGGAGAAGGTTGGTGGTACCCGGGATCCCCGTCCGCAGGCCGCCGGTGATCACCACCAGGTCGCCCTTTTTCACGAACCGGTGCTCCACCGCCGCCTGCACGCTCACATCCAGGGTGGCGTCGGTGGTGGTGGTCGCGGGAACCAGCATGGCGGTGACTCCCCAGGAGAGCGAGAGGGTCCTGGCCACATCCAGGTTGGGCGTGGCCGCCAGGATCGGCGCCCGGGGCCGGTACATCGAGACCATCCGGGCCGTACCACCCGACTGCGTTGCGGTGATAATCGCCTGCGCCCCCAGGTCCAGGGCGATCTGGCACGTGGCGTGGCTGATCGCCTCCGCCACCCCCAGGTTTTTCTTCCCCCGGTTCTTCTGGCGGCGCTCGAGGTGCTCGGCGTAATTGAGGGAACTCTCAATCCTCCGGGCCACCCGGGCCATCATCTCCACCGCCTGCACCGGGTAACGGCCGACCGCCGTCTCGGCGGAGAGCATCACCGCGTCGGTCCCGCTGATGATGGCATGGGCGATGTCGGTCACCTCCGCCCTGGTGGGGCGGGGGTTTCTCACCATTGATTCCAGCATCTCGGTGGCGGTAATTACCGGCTTCCCAAGCCGGTTGGCCAGTTCAATCAGGGATTCTTGCAAGAGGGGAACCTCTTCCGGGGGAACCTCCACCCCCAAATCGCCCCGGGCCACCATGATGCCGTCGGCCGCCGCCAGGATCTCGCCCCGCTTCTTAAAGCCCTCTTCATTTTCGATCTTCGCAATCAGGCAAGGGCCCCCGGTGCAGATTTCCGGGGTCTTCTCCTTGATCCCGGCAATAATCCGGCGCACCTCGTCAATGTGCTCCGCGCGCCGGACAAAGGAGAGGGCGATGAAATCCACCCCTTCTTTTAACAAAAAATCCAGATCGACCAGGTCTTTCTCGGTTACCGCCGGCAGGCTCAGCGAAACACCGGGAAGGGCCACCCCTTGCCGGGATGAAAGTTCGCCGCCTTTAATCACGCGGCAGTAAACATCTTCTTGTATGACTTTCTCCACCCTAAGGTGGAGGAGGCCGTCGCGCAGGTAAACCATGTTTCCTGCTTTCAAATCGGTGGCCAGATGAGGATAGTCCACGGTGATTACAGGCATCGCTGCCGGCGGCGGCGTCTTCACCCCCGCCCAGCGCAGGCTGAGCCGCATTCCTTCTCTTAATTCCATGGGTTCCGGCAATTCACCCGTGCGGATCTTCGGCCCCTGCAGATCGGCGAGGATCCCGATCTCTTTCTGCATCTCCCCGGCGATCCGCCGGACGAGCCGGATCCTTTCCCTGTGTTCCTCATGGGCGCCGTGGGAGAGGTTAATCCGGGCCACATCCATCCCCGCCCGGATCAATTCTTTGATCACCTGGGGCGAGCTGGTGGCCGGCCCCAAGGTACAAACAATTTTCGTTCTTTTCATCCACAACCGCCCCTTTATTACTCCTTCATTACTCCTTCACGCGGGTCTTGCCCTTTCATGCGCTTCCTTTGCCTCAGGTCACAGCCAGGAGGTCGGCCAGGGACAAGAGGGAGAGATCCAGGACGTTTCGTTTGCCGATCCCCTCCTGCAGCGGCGCGACGGTAATCTCATTCTTATTCCACCCCAGCATTTTCTCGGTGTCGCCGCTCAAGAGCTGTTCCACGGCTTTCGCTCCGAACCTGGTCCCCAGGATCCGGTCGGTCGCCGACGGGGAACCGCCCCGCTGCAAGTGGCCGAGAATGGTGATTCTTGTGTCTTTCCCCGTCTTTTCCATCACATAGTTGCCGACTTTAAAGGCGCTGCTTTCCGCGGTGTTCCGCCCGCTCATGGGGTTCCCGAAAAGCCCCTCGGCAACCACGACAATGGAATGGCCCCGTCCTTTGGCGGTGGCATTTTTCACCCTGAAAACCACTTCGTCCAGGTCCGGTTCGACCTCGGGAATGAGGATGGCGTCGGCCGCCCCGGCGAGGCCGGCATAGAGGGCGATGAACCCGGCGTTCCTCCCCATGACTTCGATGACATAAACCCGTTCGTGGGAGATGGCGGTATCTCTAATCTTGTTGATGGCATCCAGTGCCGTATTGACTGCGGTATCAAAACCCAATGAAAGTTCCGTCCCGCCAATGTCATTATCGATGGTCGCCGGGATGCCGACCACCGCAAACCCCATTTTACTCAGATCCATGGCGCCCCGGAAAGAACCGTCGCCGCCGATCACCACCAGGCCGTCAATGCCTAACCGTTCCAGTTGTTTCTTGGCTTTTTTCATTCCTTCTTCTGTTTTAAACTCCGGGCACCTGGTGGAAAAGAGGATCGTCCCGCCCCTGTGCAAAATCTCGGACACCGCAAAGGAAGTAAGTTCCACAATTTCGCCGGTGATCAGTCCTTGATAACCCTTTTTCACCCCGAAAACCTGGCAACCTTCGTGGAGCGCCTTTAAGGTCACCGCCCGGATGGCTGCGTTCATTCCCGGGGCATCCCCACCGCTGGTGATAACAGCAATTTTTTTCATAGATACCGGTTTCCTCCTTAGCGTTGCAACTTAAAAACTACTCCCCAGTGCTCTCCTGGTCGCTCTCTATCTCCTCAAAAACCCCGATCTTCCGGTATTTTTCATACCGCTCTGCCAGTAACCGTTCGCCCGTGTATTCCAATAATGGGGTTAAATGGCGAATCAAAGCCTCTTTAATGATCTGGGCGGTTTTCTCCGGATCGTGGTGCGCACCGCCCAACGGTTCGGGGATAATCTCATCTATCACCTGCAGTTCCAAAAGGTCTTCCGCTGTGACCCGCAGGGCTTCCACAGCCTGCGGAGCCTCCGCCGCATTTTTCCATAGAATCGAAGCACAACCCTCGGGGGAAATCACTGAGTAGTAAGCGTGCTCCAACATGAGAACGCGGTCTCCCACACCGATCCCAAGGGCACCGCCGCTCCCGCCTTCGCCGGTAATCACGGCGATAATCGGGGTCTCCAGGGCCGCCATCTCCATAATCGACCGGGCCACCGCCTCCCCCTGTCCCCTTTCTTCCGCTTCGATCCCGGGGTAAGCCCCCACCACATCGATGAGGGTGATGATCGGCCGTTTAAATTTGGCCGCCTGTTTCATCAAACGCAGGGCTTTACGGTAGCCCTCCGGGTGCGGCATCCCGAAATTCCTGTAGATGTTCTCCTTGGTATCGCGGCCTTTCTGCTGCCCCACCACGGTGACGGGGATCCCGTCCAGGTAAGCGAGGCCGCCGATCATCGCCGGGTCGTCCCGGAACAACCGGTCGCCGTGCAACTCCAGGAAATCGGTGAAGATCATCGCAACAAACTCCAGGAAAGTAGGGCGTTTGGGATGACGGGCAATCTGCACCTTCTGCCAGCGGGTCAGTTCGCTATAGATCTTCTTCTTCAGGGCCTCTTCTTTAGCTTGCAGGCGCGCGATCTCTTCGCTCATGTCAATCTCTTTTTCCTTGGCGAAGAGCTCGATCTCCTTGATCTGCCTTTCCAATTCCCGCAACGGTTTTTCAAAATCCATGCTGTAGCTGTCTTCATTACGCATCTTTACTCACCTCTTCCTTGCCCACCTGATCTCTCTGGTGGAAACGTAAGAGGCGGGCCACTGTCTCCCGGAGGTTTTTCCGTTCTACAATCAGATCGATGATCCCGTGTTCCAGGAGGAATTCGGAGCGCTGGAATCCCGGTGGCAGCGTTTGCCGGATGGTCTGCTCAATCACCCGGGGGCCGGCAAAACCAATCAAAGCCCCGGGTTCGGCAATAACGACATCACCCAGGGAGGCAAAACTGGCAAAGACCCCGCCCATCGTCGGGTCGGTCAGGATGGACAGGTAAAAAATCCCCTTCTCCTGCAAGCGGTTTAAGGCCTGGCACGTTTTGGCCATCTGCATCAGGGAAATAATGCCTTCCTGCATGCGGGCGCCCCCGCCGCCGGCGGTGACGCTTACCACCGGCAGGTTGTGCTCGGCCGCATATTCAAAAGCCCTGCTGATTTTCTCCCCTACTACCGAACCCATGGAACCGCCCATAAAGCCAAAATCCATCACAGAAAAGACGCAAGGTATATTTTTAACCTTTGCGACTCCGGTAATTACACCCTCATTCAATCCCGTTCTTTTCCGGGCCTTTTCGACTTTCTCTTCATACTCGGGGAACCCCAACGGGTTCTTTGAGATCAGCCCGGAATTACTCTCCTGGACGCTGCCGGCGTCAAAAAGGTAGGCAATGCGTTCGCCGGCCCGCAGCCGGAAATGGTAATTGCATTTCGGGCAAACTTTTAAGTTGGCTTCCAAATCCTTATGGTAGATAATCTGCCGGCAATTATTACATTTAACCCACAGGCCGTCGGGGAGTTCTTTTTTCTCCGGTTGCCCGGGTTGGATTCCCCTCTCCTCCGGCCGCCGGATCGTTACATATTTGGGTTTCGGCTTAAAAAGGTCTTTTAACATTGATGACAACACCTCACCGTCCTGCCACAGCCTTGAAAAATATAAAGTAGAATTATTCGGCAAATCTCTGATAAATCCTTCTGTAATATGTTACTTCGTTCTTAACTCCCTGTATTGGCGCACTTGAAGGGCTTGGTTCAAGACTTCCTGCGCCTCCTCCACCTCCGCCTCGGTCACTAAAACTTCATATTCGGCACTATGATCATTGGTCCGCAGGCCAAGAGGGCGTAAGCGAACCAGGATCCCCTCGGCTTCCATAAAATTCCGGATACGAAAAGCCACCGACCGGCTAGGCGCAATATATAGAACAGTCCACAACTGGCGCCCCTCCCATCCTCACTTTTTTCGCGGTTGTATACCAAAGACCAGTTCCTTAAAGCGCCGTCCCCGTTCTTCAAAATTGCGGAACATATCATAACTGGCGCAAGCCGGTGAAAGCAATACCGCTTCCCCTGGCCCGGCTTTGCTCCTGGCGATTGCCACCGCTTCCTCCAAAGAGGCCGCCTGGTGGATCTCGGAAAGTAACCGGTCCTCCCCCTCCACCTCTTCCAAGGCCTCCCGGATCTTCCCGGCGGTCGCCCCGATCAGAATCACCACCCGGCACCTTTCCGCCGCCACTTTGGCCAGTTCCGTGAAGGGCAATTTCTTATCGTACCCGCCGCCAATCAAAACCACCGGCACAGAAAGGGCGCGCAACCCGGCTATGGTCTCCTCGGGGGTGGTGGCCTTCGAATCGTTGTAATAAACGACCCCGTCCAGTTCCCTGAGGAATTCCAGGCGGTGCTCCACCCCTTTGAATTCCCGGATAACACTGGCGATTGCCGCCGGGGAAACGCCGGCCAGGCGGGCGGCGAGGGCGGCGGCAAGGATATTCTCCAAATTGTGCTCCCCCGGAAGCCGTTTTTCCGCCGCAGGGCAAATGTACTCTTCATTCTTCCCGTCCAGCCTCAGGATGATATCGCCGTTTTTGACGAAGGCGCCGGTTTCCGGCTGGAGACGCCGGGAAAAGAAATAGACTTTGCCCTTGGCATTCGCGGCCAACCGGCGGGTGACCGGGTTATCCCAATTGAAGATGGCAAGATCGTCGCCGGACTGGTTTTTGATGATCTCCTCTTTGGCCTGGACATATTCGTCAAAAGAACTATGGACATCAAGGTGGTTGGGGGTGATGTTCAGTAAAACAGCTATTTGGGGGCTGTAACCCAAATCCTGCAATTGAAAGCTGCTGAGTTCAAGAACAACCCAGGTTTCCGGGGTCAATTCCGGTAAAAAGGTCAGCGGCGGCCGGCCGATATTCCCCCCCACCCGGACCGGTTTCTCCTTTTCCAGCATCAGCCCGAGCATAGTGGTGGTGGTGGTCTTCCCGCAACTCCCCGTAATCCCAATGACCGGCGCACGGCTCCGCTGCCGGTTTTCGGCGAAAAAGACCTCAAGCTCACTGCTGAAAACCGCACCACTGGCCGCCGCCTCTTGCAAGGCGGGGAGGTTTTTTGGGACGCCGGGGGAGAGGAAAACCACTTCCTGCCCGCGCAAATATTCAAGGTAATCCGGGCCCAAATGGTAAGTGACCGGGAGCCCCGCCAGTTGGTCCAGATATTCCCGGAGTTCATCCCGGTTTTTTCTATCCAGTACGCTTACTTCGGCGCCCTGTTCCACCAGAAACCGTATTAACGGTGTGTTGTTAACGCCCAAACCGATGACCGCCACTTTTTTACCGGTATACCTCATCAAAAAAACCACACTATCCTTGTATTTTTTTCATTATTCTTTCGCCGCTGAAAAGAAAGATCCTGCTCGCAGCTTCTTGCTCGTCCCCCGGGCTCACCATTGCCCCCTCACCACTCCGCAGTATACGGCCTTAACTACTTCTGCGTGCGGTTTACCGCCTGTCCCCCATATTGAACCCATAACCTGCCGTCCATACACAAAACCCAGGCTTGGGCCGGCGCCCAACCCCAGTGCGCCGGGGTGCGCCCTTGCCGGATTGCCGGCAGGCCAACAGTCCCCGCCAAAATTCTACCGCCTGGCGGGGGCTCCGGGAAACCGGGGCCTGGGAAGACGGCCCTGGGCGTGCTTGGCGAGGTGGGAAGGAAAACCGGGGCAAGCCGCAGGAGGCGGCGCGGTGGCTTCCGGGACATGGAGGTCCCGTAAGCCACGTACCCGGTTTTCCTTCCCACCGAGCCTTAGCAGCCCGGCCGGATTCCTTGGTTCCGGTTTCTTGGAGCCCTCGCCAGCTTCGAGCACCGCCCGGACCGAGCAACGCAGCCATGCGTACGCGCGCGCAGCGCGCGACTAATTACGCCGCGTCTGCCGGCAATCCGGCAAAGAGCCATCAGAACTAGCCCTCCCGCTATTCATCGCTCGTCGCTCGCTTGCATGCACAACCTTGCCGGCGAAATCCTGCTTTTTACTGAGCCACGTGAGCCCGGAAACAGACAGCCGGCGTCTCCTCCCGCGGGTAATCCAGGAAAACCGTGTCTTCGCTGGCCAGGACCTGCCAGAAATCGCCGGCGATCACCGTCTCCACCTTCCCCTGGATCTGCCCCTTCCGCACCAGGAGGCTCTGGTCCGCGACGAGCGAAAATTTCCCGGCTGAATAATCCTGGGTATGCAGGCCCAATACGGAATAAACGATCAGGCCCTCCTCCAACTCCCCAAGGAAACCATCGAAGCTCTCCCGTTGCGGCAGGTCAATCACCAGCCCATAGCCGCCGGCCACCGGAATCGCCGTCGGCTCCATCCCCAACTTCTTGGCGTACTTCAGGGTCAACACCGGCGTTACCAGCCTTCCCTCCCGGACCAGGTCCGCACGGCCGGTGGGCACCCCTTCCCCCGTACACCGGTACGAACTATAGCGGTAGGGACGGGTGCCATCCACACTGATCGTCAGGTCCTCCCGGAAAACCTTCTTTGCCTCCTGGAAATCCTGGGCCGCAAAAGCGCTCTGCCGGTTGGCCACCAACCGGCCGCTCAAATTGCTGAGCAAGTAATGCTCAAGAAAGGCCTCAAAGACACTGGGCGTTAAGATAACCGCCATCTCACCCTCCCGGGGCAGGGTTGCCCTTTTCTTTAACTCCCTAACCGTCCGGCCGGCATAAGCGGCAAGCCCGGTAAACTCCTCCTGGTCCGGCAGGCGTTTTTCCGCAAAAACATCGCCGAAAAGGTCGTCTCCCCCCAGGTAGATCTGGACCGGCGTCTGCTCGTAAGCAACCCACAGGCCTTCCGAGTTGGCCACGAGCCGGCGGTCGCGGGAGATCTTCACCCGCCCGTCCACCTTGTTTATGCCGTAACCGGTCATGATCTCCAAACCCTCGGCCAAATAAGTAAAGGCCGGTGTAAACTCCCCGTTCAGGATGGCCGTGGCGCCTTCGTGGGCCAGGGGCACGGCCGGGGGTTCATAGGGCTTGACCAGTTCCGGCCCGTACGGGTCTTTGTAGGCTGTCTTCTCCCAGAGTTCCAGGTGGGCCTGGAAATCCTCGAGTACGCGCCGTTCAATCCGGGCAATAGTATATTTCTCATCCTCCCAATGCAGGCAGATCTCACCGCTACTTTCTTGTTTTAAACCCGGGGCCGTATAAGGACCGCCAATTTTATTATTTTTCACCCCGACTTCCAGGTCTTCCGTTTCGTGCAGGTCAAACCGCCAGCCGGTCAGGGTTAACCCGGAAGCGAGCCGCTTCCCCAGGAGCGTATTCAAGCGCTCCTGCAACTGTTCGCCAAAGACGCTCACCTGCCCTCACCTCCAAGCATAATCCCGGGGTTTTTATCCAAAACCAAGAAATAGTGGGACCCGCCGCTGGACGGCACCCCTTGGGCCATCTTCCCGCAAGTCCCCATCGCATCAATCTTTAACGGGCCGAGGCCCGCCCGGACCGCCCGAAGCGCCGAAAGGACCTTCCCGGAGAAGATGGCCGGTTGGTAAAGGCGGGGTTCCGGCCCCAGCAGGTAAATACCGGCGCAGTTAAAAACAAAATTACCCTCGGCGGAATTGACCTGGCCGCCCTTGAAACCGGAGAGGTAATAGACCTCCTCCCCTTCTTTCATGAGGCCCGTCCGGAGCATAATCTCGTAGAGTTTTTCCGGGGTTATCTCCTCAAACTCTTCCTCAATGGGCCAGGGGTCCTTCACCTGGATCCGGATATTCGACATCCGCGCCAAAGGCAGGTGTTGATAGGACTCGGCCCTTCCCGCACCAGTAACGGGGACTCCCGCCGCCTCCGCGGAAAAGAGGTCGGCCAAGCCGGCTTCGAGGATCCCGTCCCGGACGATATAGACGGTCTGCCGGTCAATGCCGTTGGCGCTGACCGGCTGGTAGGCATAGTCCCCTTCCACCGGGCCGTCAATTATCGAAACGATGGGGGAGGCCACCTCCATTCCCCGGCGCAAGCGGCCGTTCTCCCCCAGGATGGAACTTTCCATCTCGTCGGTCTCCGCAGCGTGCCCAAAAGCCTCATGGGCCAGTACTTTGGCCAGGGCATAATCGATTACCAGCTTGTAAGAGCCGCTCTTCACCGTCCCGGCGTGCAGGAGGTCCAAAGCCATCCTTGCCGCACGCACCGACCGTTTATATAATTTGGCGGTTTCCGCCGGTTCCAGGAGAATCGAGAGGTCGGTCCCTGGCAGGTTACAGTAGGTAGTGGCCGTCTTCCCGTTCTCGCGGGCGGTGAAGGTATTATAAATAAAGGAGCGGGGTGTCATGAAAGCGGTATCCGTCCCGTCGTGCCGCACCACCCGCCATTCTTCATCCACCAGCCGGTGGACGGTGCGGACGGAAAGCCGGGGGTCCAGGGCCAGGCTCTTATTCAACTTCACCAGGCGTTCCTCGATCTCCGCCAATGAACACGAGCCGTATGGGTACTTCAGGGGCACAACCACCCGCCGGTTGTTGGGCGGCGCGCTAAAAAGCGCCTTGTTGGCCTCGCCTTTCATTGCCTCGACTCTTTTGGCCAGCTTCAAGGCTTGCTGGAAAAGCTCCGTGACGGTCGAAGGGTCGATCCGGTCGGAAGAAGCAAATCCGGTGTACCCCTCAGGTGTACAGACCTGGATCCCCATTCCCCGTAGGGAAGTGGTGGCGATCTCTTCCGTTTCCCCATTATTCAAGTTGAACAAGAGCTCTTTTTTCTCCTGAATCCTCAGGATAAAACCCACTTGCTCCCTGCGTCCCATCGCTACTGCGGCTTCCACCGTTTCATCATAAGCATCTACCCGCAGGCTCCTGGTCATCTTCTCCCTCCTCCAGTTCTTCTTTAAGATATATCTTTTTTTCTATTCTATCCATCCGGTCCCTACTTTCCCTTTTTCACCCGGGGCTCCCCTTTTCCCCCTGGGACAGGCAGGGATTTACCTGCAAATCCCCGGCTGAAAACTGTCAGCAAAAAACACCAGGAGGAAACAGCCGTTTTTTGGAGAATAAAATATATTTGTCAGCATAAAACCGGTAAAGTAAAGGCCAACTATTGCACTGGTACGGATTGGCTCGCGCACGGGGGTTCCCGTACTAATTTTCGGGAGGATCCTCTTATGGAAACAGGAAAACTGTCGGTTTCATTCCTAAAGAAAGGGCTTGCCTTGGCCTTGATTTTTAGTTTGTGCACCTTGACTTTTCTTTTTTTCCATTCAGCAACCCCTGATACCTGGCGCAGCATTTTCTATTTTAACCCGGAAATCATCTTTTTCCTCCTGATTCTGGTGATTGCTTCCTGGCTTGTTGAAGCCCTAAGGGTTAAGTTAATCGCCGGAACCCTCGGCGAGGAAGTGGGGTTTTCAGATATCCTCCGTATTAATATGGCCGGACTCTTTACCGGGAACATCACCCCTTTTACTTCCGGAAGCGTTCCCACCCAGGTCTACCTCTTCCACCGCCTGGGGATCTCCCTGGGGAAGGCCACCGCCATTGTTACCACCCGGATGGTCTTTACCTCCCTTTTCTTCATGGTTGGCGGGCCGGTCGCCCTCTATTTATTCCGCCGCCGGCTCCTGAAGGAACTGGGGATTGAGCATTTAGCAGTCATCATCAACGCCATGCTCCTATTTCTTCTGGTTCTCTCCTTCGTTTTCCTGCTGGTCTGTGTCTGGCGGCCCCATTATGGAAGAATCCTGGTGAAAAAGGTCTTCTCCCTCCGGCTGGTCCAGAAAGTCCTGGGATCCCGGGCTGAGGCCATCTCTGACCGGTTTCTCTGCGAATTGCAAGAATTCCAGAGTTGCCTGGGAACGATCCTCCGCCACCGTTTTCTCCCGGTGGTCGGGGTTATCTTCCTGACTATTCTTTACTGGATTATCAACCTTTCCATCGCCCCCGCTGTTTTGAAAGGCTTCGGCGTGAATATCGGCAACCGCATCTTCCGCCTGCTTCTTCTGGAATTCGCCATTCTTTTCCTGGTCTCCTTGATCCCGATCCCCGGCGGGAGCGGATTTACGGAAATGGGCCTCTATTCCCTCTTCTCCTTCTACCTCCCCAAGCACCTCTTGGCCGTTTCCGTGGCCATCTGGCGTTTCCTCAGTTACTACCTGACCACTTTAGTTGGGGGACTCTTCTTCCTCCGCTACCTGATGCACAAGTAACCTGCATACAAATAATTACCCGGGCAAATAAGAAGGGCAAATAAGAAAGCCATAATAAAATCACGCGTTTAAAGCGTGAAAACCCATTGCATACCTGCGGGATTGCCTATGGCATTACCCATGGAACTTGCCGCCCATGGCATACCCATGGAATCACTACCCAGGCATCAGCCAGCGGCATATGCCGGTAGTGCCGGTATGGCCTTTACGCCCGGGGGTGGGCTTTGTCGTAGACCTCTTTAAGCCTGTTCTTGGTGAGTTGGGTGTAAATCTGCGTTGTCGAGATATCGGCATGTCCCAGCATTTCTTGGACAGACCGGAGGTCCGCCCCGTTCTCCAACAAATGAGTGGCAAAGGAATGCCGGAGGGTATGGGGGGTTATGGAGCCGGGGAGATCCAGCTTCTCCGCGTACTTCTTGATGATCTTCCAAAAGCCTTGCCGGGTAAGACTATGCCCATGGTGGTTCAAGAAAAGGGCGTCTTCCGCCGGATTCGAAGCCAAAAACTTCCTGGCATGATTGAGATAGGACTTTAAGTATTTAACCGCTTCCGACCCCAGCGGGATGATTCTCTCTTTTGAACCCTTGCCCACGCAGCGAAGGTATCCTTCCTCCAAATTGACATCGGAAATCTTCAACGAAACCAGTTCGGAAACGCGGAGCCCGGTGGCATAAAGGACTTCCAGCATTGTCCGGTCTCTAATCCCCGAGGGTGTTTTCAGGTCCGGTTGTTGCAGGAGTCTTAAGACATTTTCCACAGAGAGGATCCGCGGCAGCTTTTTCTCTTGTTTCGGGGCGTCCAGGTTAATCGTGGGGTTTCTCGGGATGATCTCCTCCGCCACTAAAAAATGGTAATAACATTTGATCGAAGCCAGCATCCGGGAGATCGTGGATGTAGCGCGCCCTTTGGCTTGGAGATGGAGGAGAAACCCGACAACAGTGGCTGGAGTTGTCTCCGCCGGCGTCATTTTTTTCTTTTCCGTCAGATAGGCCAGGTACTGGCGGAGATCCCTGCCGTATGACTCCAGGGTATTAGCAGCCAACCCCCGCTCGACCGCCAAATAATCAATAAACTCTTTTAAATAAGGATACAAGACAGCCAACCCCTTTTCCTCGGAATATCTCCTGGTTCTCGCTGCTCGTCGTAGATCCGGCGCGCAAGAGAGAAAGCGGCGCGTACGTATGAAGTGCTCGCGCGCCCCCTGTTTCTCTCCTCTCAGTTTCGACATATTAATTGGGAATTCCTTTTTTAAAATTAAGAGAAAGTTTTCCACCTAAAAAAGCCGCGCCACCCAGTAGATCAGGTACGGGGCAAGCACCCCTTCCACCAACCCTGCAATGAGCAGGAGAAGAAAAGAAGCGCCGTTCAACCCCAGGCAGCGCAGTAATTCCCCGGCCAACGGGTACGGGACCTTCTTTCCCCAGCGCCCTTTCAAGAGCGCGCCGGCAAAATCAATATTGGCCACGGCCGCGATCAAAACCGCCGGCACAATCAGGATATGGTGGGGGAGGAGAGAAGCAATGACAAAGAGAAACCCCCGCCCCGCCCATTGTTTCAAGATAAAACCGGCGGTAAACCCGAGGATGAAACCTTTAGTGAAAACAAGAAAAAGAATGGCCGGGGCGCCGATGACACTGAACCCGAAGAGAAAAAAGAGAAAAAGGGTTTTCAAATGGGAAAGGACGATCTTCCCGGCCGGCGCCAGTTCCACCGCTGGCTGGCTCTCTCCCTTAAACCCTTGAAAAAACAGATGAAGGTATTGGGTTAACTCCAGTTTCTGCCCTTCCCGCAGCCCGTTGACGGCAACCGCGCCGCCGATAATGCCGGTGATAAAAATGAGTGTAACCAGGAGAAAGATGAAGATACGGTCTTCTATATATCTGATCACGGCTTCCCGCCGGTATTCGGAGAGCAAATCCCCACCCCCTGTCCCGGTTACATAATTATGAAAGGACAAGGGAGGATATGCCAGTAAGTTAATATATTCAGAGCAAGCCTTTTCTTTGCGCCAGGAAAAAGGCGATGATCGTCTTGGCGTCCAGGATCAACCCCTCGTCAATCATCCGCAAGACCTCGGAGAGCGGGTGAATGACCACGGAAAGGTGCTCGTCCTCATCGGGGCCTATCGCCCTTTGCCGCCCGGAGGGGCCGGGCGCAAGGTCGGCGGTGTAAAAGAGATGGATAATTTCATTGGTAAAACCCACAGTGGTCAAGAAAGCGCCAAGATTCTGCAGGGAGTTGAGGTAAAAACCGGTTTCTTCCGCCACCTCCCTCTTGGCGCATTCCGCAGGTGATTCCCCCGGATCCAGCTTCCCGGCGGGTATCTCCAGCGTCTCCCGGCCAATGGGATAGCGGAACTGCCTGACCAGTACCACCCGGTCCCCGGGGAGTACCGGGATGACCGCTGCCGCCCCCGGATGATCAATCCACTCCCGCGCCGATTTTTTCCCCCCGGGGAGAAGCACCTCGTCCCGGTGGACTTTAAGCAAACTCCCGTCATAGACCAGGCTTCCCCGGAGTTTCTTCTCTGTCAAATCCGGTTTTTCCATTATCTTTTCTTTCTCTCCTTCCTGACTCCTTTTCCTCCTCTTCTTCCTGCCCGTTTCCTTTTCTCTTTCCTAACCCCTTTTCCTTCTCTCCTTCCTGACCCCGGTCAGTTTTCCATTCTTTCCAGTTCACCCTCTTTGCCGGCGGCCAAGGCGGCGGCCAGGACACCGGCGGCGGCGGCGGTTTCAAAAAAGGACGGGTCCTCCTGCCAGGAACGGCCCATAGTCTTTACCTCCAGGTCATAGCCGGTAAAAAGCCCGGCCAGCGGCGGGGGGTTAACAAAGTAAACCCGGTGTTTCCCGGCCAACTGTTCCGCGCGGATCTGCCCGGCCAGGAACTGCCCGCGCTCATCATGCCAGCGGGGAAAGGCCACATATGCCCTGGCGTAAGTGAGCTCCGCCAGAACGGTCCGGCTGTGGTGACTGAGCCCGCGGTGCCGGGGCCGGGGGTCGGCAAAGCTGACCCGGGGGATGGCCACCGGTTTTCCGCCCAGCCTTTCCACGGCCTCAAGCATGTACGCCTGTTCAATCCCGGAAAAACCGTACCTGGTTTTTGTCCCCACAATCCCCGGGCCCATCGCCGCCAGGATCAAACCGGCGCCGGCCGCCGCTTTTGCCGCCGCCAGCGCCGAATAGAAGTTCACCGTCTCCAGGTCACCCCCGAAGGCGTGGCCGCAGGTGATGGTCGTTTGCAGCAGCCCGTATTCTTTTAACTTCCGCACCAGCCGGCTGAAGGGGAGCGGCAGGGCCGCGCTGTCCGTCATGATGTAGGCCACCCGGACCGGGGCAGGCTGCAGCGCCCGGTAGGCCAGGAGCGCCGGGGCAATCATACTGTGCAGGCCGCCGATGATCACCGGGATACCCCCCAGGGAAGAAAAATCCTTTATCCTCTGGTGGTATGGGGATTCTTCCTCTTCGGCGGCGCTCACCTTAATCTGCCAGGGGGTGTACCGCAGCTTCATAATGTGTCCGCCCGCGGCCACTCCCTTTTCCCCCGCTCCCTCGATTCCCATGATAAAATGGTAGCCGCCTGTTCCCAGTTGCAAACGGACGGCTGTGGTATTAAGGAGAACCCGGTCGCCCTTTTTGATCCGGCCTGTCAAGACCGGGTAATTGAGGGCCCGGGCGGTTTCCTCTCCCGCCTGGACAACGACCTCCTGCAGGTCGGGCAGGTCCCGGATGATCCGGATGACCACCCCATATTCTGCCTGGAACATCCAACCACTCCCCCGGTATTCGCCGGTAGTCCGCTTTGACAAAAGCTATGCGGCAAAAAACTCTCCTCTACAGTTTCTCCGGTAGCCATAAAAAGCATGGGCAAAAAAAAGAGGGAGTACTTCCGTTACTCCCTCTTTTTTTATTTACCCTTTTTAGTTCCGCGGTTTTGTCAACTGGGCCTGCGCTGCAGCCAGGCGGGCCAGGGGCACCCGGAAGGGCGAACAGGAGACGTAGTTCATACCCACTTCGTGGCAGAACTTCACCGAATCCGGGTCGCCGCCGTGCTCGCCGCAGATCCCGATCTTCAGGTCGGGCCTGGTGGCGCGCCCTCTTTCGACGCCGATCTTCACCAGTTCGCCAACGCCCTCCTGGTCCAAGGACTGGAAGACGTCAAAGGGGAGGATCTTCTTCTCGACATAGAGGGGGAGGAACCTCCCGGCGTCATCCCGGCTGTAACCGAAGGTCATCTGGGTCAGGTCATTGGTGCCGAAGGAGAAGAACTCAGCGTCTTTGGCAATCTCACCGGCGAGGAGAGCCGCCCGCGGGATCTCGATCATGGTTCCGATCATGTACTCGACTTTTACACCGGTTTCCTTCATGACCGTTTCCGCTACTTCAATGGCATACTCCTTGATCGTCTTCATCTCGCCGGTGGTCCCGATTAACGGGATCATAACCTCCGGCAGGACCTTCTTCCCTTTCTTGGCCAGCTCGCAGGCGGCCTCAAAGATCGCCCGGACCTGCATCTTATAGATCTCCGGATAAACCACGCCCAGCCGGCAGCCGCGGAAGCCCAACATGGGGTTGAATTCCGAGAGGGATTCCACTTTGGCTGCAAGCACCGACGGATCGAGCCCCATCTCTTTGGCGATCTCCGCCTGCGCCTTGGCATCATGCGGCAGGAACTCATGGAGCGGCGGGTCCAGAAGCCGGATGGTCACGGGCAGGCCTTCCATCGCCTCAAAAATCCCGATAAAGTCTGCCTTCTGGTACGGGAGGAGTTTGGCCAGGGCCGCTTCACGGTCCTCGGTGTTATCGGCCAGAATCATCTCTTGCATATACTTGATCCGCTCTTTTTCCGGGCCGAAGAACATGTGCTCCGTCCGGCAGAGCCCGATGCCTTCAGCGCCGAACTCCCGGGCCACTTTCGCGTCGTGCGGGGTATCGGCGTTTGTACGGACCCGGAGGTCGCGGTACTTGTCCGCCCAGGACATCAAAATCCCGAAGTTCCCGGTGATCTCCGGTTCTACCAGGTCGGTTTGGCCGAGGATCACTTCGCCGGTGGACCCGTTCAGGGTCAGCCAGTCGCCTTCCTTCAGGACATGGCCGTTGAGGTTCAAGGTCTTTTCAGCGGTATTAATGATGGCATCGCCGCACCCGGCAACACAGCATTTACCCATTCCGCGTGCGACCACCGCTGCGTGGGAGGTCATGCCACCGCGAGAGGTCAGGATCCCAACGGCCGCGTGCATCCCGCCGATATCATCCGGGCTGGTCTCCGGACGGGCCAGGATCACCTTTTCACCGCGGGCCGCCCATTCTTCGGCATCGGCTGCGGTAAAGACCACCCGGCCGACAGCGGCGCCGGGCGAGGCCGGCAAGCCCTTTGCTACCGGAGTAACCTTGGCCTTGGGGTCAATCATCGGGTGCAACAACTGGTCCAACTGTTCCGGCTGGACCCGGAGGACGGCGGTTTTCTCGTCAATCAAACCTTCCTGCTGCATCTCCACGGCGATGCGTACAGCGGCCGCCCCGGTCCGCTTACCGGCACGGGTCTGCAACATATACAACTTTTTATCCTGGATTGTAAACTCCACGTCCTGCATCTCGCGGTAGTGTTTCTCCAGCTTTTCCCTGATCCCTAACAACTGCTGGTAAATCTCGGGCATGTACTCTTCCAGGGACGGGTATTTCTCTTTCCGCTCTTCTTCGGAGATCCCATTGGCTTTCGCCCACTCCCTGGAGGCCTCCAGGCTGATCTGCTGCGGCGTCCGGATCCCGGCCACCACGTCCTCACCCTGGGCGTTGATGAGAAACTCGCCGTAGAATTTATTCTCACCGGTGGCCGGATCCCTGGTGAAGGCCACGCCTGTGGCGGAACTGTCGCCCATATTACCAAAGACCATCGCCTGGACGTTTACAGCGGTCCCCCAGTGTTCCGGGATCTTATTCAAACGCCTGTAAGTAATCGCCCGCGGGTTCATCCACGAAGAAAAGACGGCATTGATGGACCCCTTCAACTGCTCCCACGGGTCGGACGGGAAGTCCATCTTCATTTCTTCCTTAAACAACTGCTTGAACTGGACCACCATATCCTTCCAGTCCTCTGCCGTCATATCCGTGTCAAGCTTGTACCCTTTCTCTTCTTTCCTGGCATCGAGTATCGCCTCGAACTTGTCGTGGTCAATCCCGTAAACCACATTGCCGTACATCTGGATAAACCGGCGGTAACTGTCATAGGCAAACCACTTGTTGCCGGATTTTTTAATCAGGCCCTGCACCGTCTCGTCATTGAGACCCAAGTTCAAAACGGTATCCATCATACCCGGCATGGAAACCCGTGCGCCTGAACGTACAGAAAGCAGCAGGGGGTTTTCTGTATCGCCAAACTTGGCGCCCATAGCCTCCTCCACTTTCCGGAGGTTCTCTTTGATCTCGTCTTCCAGCCCTGCCGGCCACTGTTTATTATTTTCGTAGTAAGCCGTGCAGACCTCTGTGGTAATGGTAAACCCGGCCGGAACGGGTATGCCGAGATTGGTCATCTCAGCCAGATTGGCGCCTTTGCCTCCTAAAAGGTTTCTCATTTCCGCGGTGCCGTCCGCTTTCCCAGCGCCAAAGAAGTACACCATTTTCTTTGACATTTGCCGTCCTCCTTCTTTTGCCTTTATTGATTTCTCATCGGCAACGCGCGCACAAAACGTCCGGCGCACCCTTTTGCGGGCCTGCCCGCAGCGGGCGCCCCGGCGTACGAAAGTGCCCGCGTAAAACAACGAAAAGCTTCACCGGCAGGTAAAACCGGCATTTTTACGCGCCTTTGGCTACATTTAAATTTTATTCTGTATTTTCCCCTATTCTCCTGCCATTTATGAAATTTTAGCCTATTGATAACAATTTGCTAATCCAATGTTTGCACAGTACGGCGCGCCGCTGTCACCGTGTTCTTCATCAGCATGGCGATGGTCATCGGCCCCACCCCGCCGGGAACCGGGGTGATCGCCCCGGCCTGCTGCACTGCGGAGGCGAAATCCACATCCCCGGTTAGTCTGCCCTCCGCCGTCCGGTTGATCCCCACATCAATCACGACCGCGCCCGGTTTAATCATCCCGCCGTGCACCAGCCCGGCCCGGCCGGCGGCGACAACCAGGATATCGGCCCGCCGGCAAACCTCCTCCAGGTTCCGGGTGCGCGAGTGACAGATCGTTACCGTCCCGTGTTCCTGCAGGAAAAGGAAGGCCAGGGGTTTGCCGACAATATTGCTCCTGCCCACAATGACGCATTCTTTCCCGGCAATCTCGACCCCGCTCTCCTTGACCAGTTCGATGACGCCCGCGGGAGTGCAGGGGATGATCCCCGGCCGCCCGGCCGCCAGTAAGCCGAGGTTGACCGGGTGGAAACCGTCCACATCCTTTGCCGGGTCAATCGCATCCAGCACCGCCTCAGTCTTGATCTGGGCGGGCAGCGGCAGTTGTACCAGGATCCCGTGGACCTCCGGATCGGCGTTAATTCTTTTCACCAGTTGCACCAGGTCCTCCTGGGAGGTATCCGCCGGCAAGTGATGCTTCCAGGAGTTGATCCCCAATTCCGCACAAGCCCGTTCCTTGTTCCGGACATAAACCTGGGAAGCCGGGTCCTCGCCGACCAGGATAACGGCGAGGCCGGGTGTGAGTCCTTCCGCCGTCAACTGCGCAACTTCTTTTTTCAACCCTTCTTTAATCCGGGCGGCCAAGGCCTTGCCGTCGAGTATTTTTGGGGAGACGCTATCCACTCTTATGAATCCTCCTTACAAAAAAAATTTAAGAGAAAATTATGTTTATGTTATTATCATTCATCAACTGGTATTACCTCCGGCACCGGTCTTGGCCATAAACGCCTGAGCACCGGGGCGACCCTTTCCGGAAGACCACTGGTAAAGAACGACTCCTTTCCTCCTTCCTGCCGTGGTGAAAGAAGCCCGCGTCTTTCCAAGACCCTCATTACCTGCCGGGCCACGGGTTTTCCCGTATCCAGGACCTTGATTTCCGGGCCGGCGATCTTCTCCACCAGGGGGCGGAGGAAAGGGTAATGGGTACAACCCAGGACGATAACGTCCACATCATGGTCGAGCAGGGGTTGAAGATACATCTTGAGCAGCGTTTCGGTCTCTTCTGCCTCCAACCTCCCTGCTTCGACCGCTTCCACCAGCCCGGGAGAAGGCTGGGTGACAACGGTCAAGCCGCTGGCGAACCTCTCCACCAGGGCGGAGAAACGGTTCCCGGCAAGGGTCAGGGCTGTAGCCAAAACTCCAACCCGCTGTTTTTTTGTGTGTAAGGCGGCCTGTTTCACTGCGGGCTCCACCCCGACAAAGGGGACCGCGGGAAAAGCATCCCGCAGGGCGCTCAAAGCCGCCTCGGAAGCTGTATTGCAGGCGACGACAATCATTTTGCAGCCGCGGGCAAGGAGAAAGCGGGTGATGGCAAAGGACCGTTCCCTGATGAAGTCCGGGGGTTTCTCCCCGTATTGGCAATAACGGGAGTCGGCAAAGTATAGAAGGTCCTCTCCGGGCAGGAGTTCCCTGATCTCCTTGGCAACCGAAAGCCCTCCCACCCCGGAATCGAAGATCCCGATAGGCTGTGCCGGTTCATCCCGTCTCCCTGAAAGACCCGGTTTCTGCCTGCCGGTTGTCACGCCCATCCTCCTTCCGCCCGCGGAAAAATAACCATTATCTATCCTATTTTACCAAAATACCTTTGTAAATACCACCGGTTTCTTTTTCACGCAAACCGGCGATGGAGAAGGTAAAGGCCCTTCCCGTAAAGGGTGGTTGGTTTTTGGCCGTCCGCAGAAAAGAGCTCCCAACCCGCCGGCTGGGAGCCCTTTTTCATTTGCGCATCCGCGCAAAGCAAAGCCCTATGTATACTGCCTATCTTGTCCAGGTGTATTTGACCATCTCGTTGTTTCTTGTCCACTCTTCCGCCGAACCGTCATATAACCGGACCTTATCGTACCCCAAGACCCGGCCCAGGACAAACCACCATGAACTGGCGTAACCGCCGACACCGCAATAAACAATGATCTCCCGTTTCCCTTGCTTGCCGATGACCCCGGCAGCCATCTCCTTGAGGGTATCTATGGACTTGTATGTCCCGTCCTCATTCCACATCCAGGGCGTGGGCAAAGAACGGGCGTTGGGGATATGGCCGGCTTTCGGGGCGTAGGGTTCGATTGTGACGCCAAAATAGACATCGGCATCCCGGGCATCGATAATAATAGCCTTCTTCAAGCTTTTCTTGACGTACTCCTCGGTAACGAGGAGCTCCTCATTTACTTTCCCGTTGTAAGCCACGGGCTTTACTGCGGGGACGACGTTTGTCACAGTCCTGCCCTCCGCCACCCATTTGTTATAACCGCCATCCAAGATCGCCACATTTTCAATGCCTGCATAGAACAGGGTAAAGGCGGCACGGGTTGCGTTGGCGGACGGGTACGGCGGGGCCGGCGGTTCCGCGATCTCGGTGACGATAACAACCAGGGAATCTTTGGTGATCCCGCAATTTCCGATCATGGAAAAGAGTTCGGCCTCATCCGGTACTTCCATTAAAAGGTCGTTCCTCATGGTTGTCCAAGCGGAAAAGGGCACCTCCAGCGGGACATTGACGGCGTTGGGGATATGACCTTGTGCATAAGCATCGCCGCTCCTGATATCGATAATCACCAGGTTCTCACGGTCAAGGTTCTCCGCCAGCCACTCTGTGGAGACAATCGGCTCAATACCTTCTTTTGCTTCACCAGTAACACTAAACAATACCAACATCGCCAATACTAAAAATCTAGTTGTTGTAATAAGACGCTTCATTTTTTCCTCCTTTCTTTCATCATAAAAAAAAAAGCAGCGAAACCACGGCCATCCCGGATGGATGGAAAAAATAGCTATAACTAAGTATAACAAAAGAGAAAAAACTTGTCAATTTACCGGGTTTATGTGCATGTTTCTTTCCCTGTTTCCACAGGGAAAACCCTTTGCCGGATAAGACCCGGGCCGGGACTATAGTTTTTGGAGGATTTTTTCCTTCTTTTCCTCCTGGTCAAGCAACCCGGGGAAGACCGGGGCAGCGGTGAGGACATCCACCACCGCCGGCTCACCGCAGGCCACTGCCTCCTGGAGAACCCGGTCCAGTTCATCGCTGTCTTCCACCCGGTAGCCAATACCGCCGCAGATCTCGGCAAACCGGGCGAAGTCGGGGTTGGTCAGGGAGGTGGCTTCATACGCCATATCCGCCAGCTGCATCCGGCCTTTCTCCATCGCCAGGTAGCCGTTGTTGGCCACCACCACAACCACCGGCAACCGGTAACGGACGGCGGTGGAAAACTCCGCCAGGCTCTGGGCCATTCCCCCGTCGCCCACCAAGGCGATTACCTGGCGGCCGGGTGCGGCCACCTTGGCGCCGATCGCCGCCGGGAGGCCAAAACCGGTGGACCGCCAGTTCCCGGAGGCCAAAACCGTCTGGTTTGTCCCGGAAAAGATCCGGTTAAACCAGACTGTATGGTCCCCGACATCCAAAGCGACCACCGCATCATCGGCCATTGCCCTTTCCAAAGCGGCAACCAGCCGGGCCGGTGGCACCGGCCTACCCGCTGCGGTCATCTCCCCGGCAATCCGCTTGGCCCAGTCGCTTTTCAACTGCGTTAACCGCCCGCGCCAGGCCGGCCGTTCCCGGTACTTAATCCCCCGGCTGATTACGGGCAACACCTCTTCAACCCGGCCAACCAAACCGTAAGCAACCGGTGTGTTGCGGCCGATATTTTCCGGGAGGATATCCAGTTGGATTACCCGTCCGGGAAAAGGAAGGTACGGTTCAGGCCACCAGGTGGCGCCGATCATGAAAATGATATCCGCCTCGTTCAGCAGGGCGGTAGAGGCCTCGCTCCCGCCTTCCCCCAGCCCGCCCATGACCAACGGGTGTTCCCCGGGCAACCTCCCCTTGGCCGGCATCGTCAGGGCAATGCCGCTTTGCCATTTTTCCGCCAGGTCAAGAAGGAGCTCCCCGCTTTTCCCGATTCCCCGGCCGGCAAGGATCGCCGGGCGCTCGGCCTCATTAAGGAGGTCGATGGCTGCCGCGATCGTTTCCGGGGAAGACTGCGCCGGTGTTTGCAGAAAAGGTTCAAAGGGACGGACCGCCCCTTCCCCTTTGATCTTTTGGGACCAGAGATCCGC
This sequence comes from Bacillota bacterium, assembly GCA_012727895.1. Classification (GTDB taxonomy): domain Bacteria; phylum Bacillota; class UBA4882; order UBA10575; family UBA10575; genus JAAYGG01. The sequence continues at coordinate 19,573 of JAAYGG010000144.1, read as the reverse complement.
CGCCACCCCGATATGGGCGGGGGTTCTTCCGGTCATGAGACTTCTTAAGGCAGTGGTTGTCACCGCACTGGCGGCTTCCGCATGGATGATCATCCCGGAATAACCGGTGACCGCCCCCAGCAACATTCCCTGGTCAATATACAGCTTGTAGTTGGTGGAGAAATTGTAGGTCTCCACCTGCCCGGTAATAGCCAAAACCGGCGCCCGGTCGTTTTTGGCGTCAGCCAGCCCGTTGATGAGGTTGGCAGCCCCCGGGCCGCTGGTGGCGGTGCAAACCCCGATCTTGCCCGTGAGTTTTGCACCGGCGGAGGCCATAAAAGCCGCGGCCGTTTCGTGTTTGACGCCATAAAAACGCAACTGCGGGTGGTTCTCCACCGCGTCGATAAAGGGTAGAATCGCATCCCCCGGGACCCCGTAAACCGCCTCTACCCCCCAGGCCGCCAGTTGGTCGGCGATGTAACCCGCCACGGTTTTCTCCATTTTCTTGCCTCTTTTCTAGTTTCTCTTGTGCTTATTTTTTTCCGGGGGGTAGAGATTATACGGGAAAAAGGCCTTCTTTGCCAGGGAAAAAAAGCAATTAAATGGCTGGTGCTGCCGGCGACGGATAAAGGTAATCGCTCTCACCCAAATTGATGTTTCCGTTCGAAGTCTTGACCTCCAAATACATGCCGCCCCCGTGCAATTGGATCTCCATGAAGTCCCGTTCCGAACGGAGGAGAATGGCGCCGGGCATATGGTCGATAAGAATATTACCGTTGAAGGTTTCCAGGCGGAGAATCCCTTGCGTCCAGGAGGGCAGTTTGAGGTCAACCGGTCCGTTGCTGGTACGCAAGGAAAAATACCCGGTGGACGGGAACATGACGTCCGCTTCAATCCGGCCGTTGGTCGTCACCACCCGCCCTTTTTCCCCACGGAAGCGCAGGCGGCTCAAGACAACTTGCCCGTTGGTGGTCTCGAGGTCGATCTCCCCCTCGCAATCCTCCACCGTAATCCGGCCGTTGGTACTCCTGCCGGTAAGCGCCGACCGGAGATTATAAAAACCCAGCGCCCCGTTGCTGGTTTCCACCGTAATTTCTTCGATTCTCTCCGGCACTTCCAACTCCAGGCTGACGCTGGCTGAATGGATATACGGGGGCCGGGACGGGTAGGAAACGGTGAGTTCGAGAAGGTCCCCCTGCCAATCGGGGATCACCTTAATATTCCTGCCGTATTCCAATAGCCCGTTTTCGGTCTCGCCCTGTACCATCCAGGTCGCCCGCAGGCGCAGGTAATTCTCTTGCCAGCCGGTGACCTTTACCGAACCGTTTTTGGTAATAACCCGTAGCCTGGAAGCCCCTCGCAGTTGGTATTCTTCAGTAAAACCGTCCCGGGCGGCGGAACACCCTCCCAGGCCGGTGATGAGGATTAAAAACAAGAGCAGCAAAGGAAAGGGTCTTTTCATCTTAACTCCTCCTGACTGCACGCGCAGGGGTTTTCGGTATGATTTCGCCTGAAAGAAAATAATTCCTTCCCGCAAAAAAAGACCGCCCGGGAGGCGATCTTTTCTTAGTTGGCTTGAAACAAAACGGGAGACGCGGCGGACTCCGGCCCGGTTGCAAACCGGTCTAAAACCGACCTAAAGCCGGTCTCAACTTCAGCCGCCCATTAACAACGAGGGTAAAAAGGTGGCAATTTGGGGAAAAGCGATGAGCAGGAGAAAGCAGACGGCGAGCGCGGCCAGGAAGGGCCAGATCCCTTTGAATATGGTTTCCAGCGGTATATCTTTGGCCACACCCTTGATGATATAAACGTTCATCCCCACCGGCGGGGTAATGACCCCCATCGCCACAACCAGCACGATGATCACGCCGAACCATATGGGATCGTAACCCAGGATCTCGACGACCACCGGGTAAAAGATGGGGATCGTCAAGAGGATTAAAGCCAGGGCATCGATGAAGAAGCCTAAAATAAGGTAGATCAAGAGGATGAGCAGGATGATCAAAAAGGGTGGCAGCGCCAGGCTTCCCGCCCAACCGGCCATGGCAAAAGGGAGACGGCTGAGGGCGATGAACCGCCCAAAGACAATGGCCCCGGCCACCAGGAGCATGATCATGGCGGAAGTCCGGGTGGTATCGGCCAAAGACTTCAAAAAACCCTCCCAGCTCAACCGCTGTTGCACTAGGCTCACAAGGAGAACCCCGGCCGCCCCCACGGCCCCGGCTTCGGTTGGGGTGAACCAGCCGGTGATCAGGCCGCCGAGGGAGATGGCAAAGATGATCATCACTTCCAGCACACCGCCGCGGAGCGCCGCCAACCGTTCCCGCCAGGGCGCCCTCTGCCCGGGCGGTCCCAGTTCCGGCCGGCGGGCCGTCCAGAGATAGATGGTGAGCATGTAGAGGGCCATGAGGAGGATCCCGGGAAGAATCCCGGCCAGGAAGAGCCGGCCGATGGATTGCTCGGTGGCGATCCCGTAGACAATAAAGATCACACTGGGCGGGATCAAAACCCCAAGGGCGCCGCCAGCTGCCACACTGGCGGTGGAGAGGGAATCATCATAGTTGTACTTGCGCATCTCCGGCAGGGCAATGGCGCCAATGGTGGCTGCGGTGGCGGTGTTGGAACCGCAGACCGCCCCGAACATGCCGCAGGCGGCCTGGGTGGCCACGGCCAGCCCGCCCGGAAGGTGCCCCAGTACCTTGTAGGCCAGGCGGTAGAGTTTCGTCCCGATCCCGGAGTAGTAGGCCAAAAAGCCCATCCAGGTGAACATGGGAATAACGCTTAAAGAATAGGAAGAAAAAGTGGCATAAATCTCCGAAGCCATAATATGACGGGCGGCAGTGGGTGAGGTCAGGCAAGCGATCCCACCCACCCCGACGATGGCCATGGCCAGGGCGATTGGTACCCGTAAGGCCATCAACAATAAAAAGAGGAGAATTCCTATTATCCCGGCAAAAACTGGCGTCATTTCTTCTTCACGTCCTGTATAGATTGGAATCCACGGCCGAGCGCTGTCAAGCTCAGCATGAAAAAGCCCCCGGCCACAAGATAGATAAAGAAGTGGAACGGGACCTCACAGGTCTGCGAGACCTGCCCGTTGATGCGGATACCCCTGGCATATTTAACCAGGTACCAGGCGACCAGGGATAAAAAGAGAAAGAGGAGAAAACCGGTGACAATCTCCAAAACAACCCGCGCCTTCCGGGGCAGGCGGGCAAAGAAAAGATCCACGGTAATATGGCCTTCTCTTACCGCGCAGTAGGCCAGGGAAAAACCGATGGCAACCGCGGTCAGAAACCCCACATACTCATAGACCCCCAAAAACGGGCTGTTAAAGATCCGCCGCGCGATAATATTCGCGACCACCATCACCACCACCCCGGCCAGGCAAAACCCGGCGATCCGGTCCATGACCCGGGAGATACCGGCCACCACTTTTGTAAACCGCTCCATTGGTCACCTCATCCCCTTTTCAGTTATCACCATAGACTTGTTGCAGTCATCGCCAGAGGCCTGTTTTAGTTATCACCATAAACTTGGTTGTAGCCATCAGCCAGCTCCTTAATGGTCGCAAGGACCGTCTCCCCGTCTATGCCTATTTTCGTCATTTTCTCCACAAAGTCATCCTGAACGGGTTTGACCAGCTCAATCCAGCGTTCCGTCTCCTCCGGCGACAGCTCAATCACTTGCATCCCCATCTCTTCCACCGCCCACCGGAGCGCGGATTCGTTTTGCCAGTCCCAAAGCCCGTAGGCCACCTCTTCCAGGTACTCTTCTGTCACTTTACTGAAGACCTCCTGCAATTCCGGGGAAAGCCTCGCCCAGGCCTTGTGGCTCATGGTCATAAAGAACAGGGTGTTATAGAGGAAAGGAGTTATCGTAACATAACTGGTAACCTCCGCGTGCCGCCAGCCCTCAAGAACCTCGAGGGGCGAGAGGTTCCCCTGGACAATACCCCTGGACAAGGCCTCATAAGCCTCGGGCTGGGCCATGGCTACCGGCGAGGCGCCCAGGGTTTCCAGGGTTTTGGCACTGAGGCCGGTGGCCCTGATCGTCATCCCCCGTAAATCCTCGAGGCTGCGCACGGGGGTTTTGGAAAAAAGCGCCCCGGGGCCGGTGGAAAAGACCATCAACAAGCGGGTATCCTTTACCTCTTCCGGGTCAAGGAGGTTTATCCCTTCCCAGGCCACCTTACCGGCGACTTTGGCGCTTAAATAGGTAATCCCCGGCAATTCAAAGGCCTCAAGCATGGGGAAACGCCCCCGCGTATAGGCAAAACAAGAGATGCCGATATCAGCAACGCCGGTGACCACCCCGCTGTAAATCTCCGCTGCATTGGCCAGGGTCTCCCCGGGGTAACTGGTGATCTGCACCTGCCCGCCGGTGGCTTCCGCCACCGCCGCGATCCATGGCTGCACCAGTTGTTTTTCTACCGGGTGGGCGGCGGGGAAGAAGTGGGCCAGGTTCAACCGGACCACCCGGTCGTCTTTGGGACGAAGAGAAACCGCTGCAAGCACGGCAGCTACTGCCAACACCGCCACAACCAGCAGAACTGCTGTTCTTTTCCGCATTTAGCAACCTCCCTTTCCCGGCTTTCTTTGTTTTCTCCGGTGAAAGCAAAAGAAAAGGCGCTCCGGTAGGAGCGCCTTTTTTACACAGGCATGCTTGGGAACAATTCCCGTAATACCATGATTCCCGGGAATATCCGCGCGCGGATGTCACGCGCTGTCCCTGGTTTTCCTACCATTCTACCTGACTGCCATATTATCAAAACCATTCTACTATATACTTCCCCTACTGTCAAGGGAAGAATGGGGGTACGGACCGCTTGTAACCGGTTGCTTCCCCAGTTTCTCCTCCTTGTTGCAAAGAATCCGGCAGTCCTCCTTTCCCCCTTTTCCCTTTTTATTCCAAAGGATTTCCCAGGTTCCCGCTCATAAGGAGGAGAGAGAGCAAACGCAGGGACGACTGGTAATAGGCTTCCGGGTTATCCATGGCCACTGTCTGCTCCCAAATCTCCCGCCGGTACTCCTGATCAGTGGCAAAAAGGGCCGCCGCCCCCGCCGGACCGGTAAAGCAGACGTCGGACCAGTCATGAACCACCTGCCCGTCCAGGGTGTACCCGGCCTTGATCTTGCCGGCGCCGATCCCCGCGAAGAAGTTGTTCATCCTTTCCAACTGGGCTAGAGCCCGCCGGTCGCCAAACCAGACGGCATCCATGGCCAGCCGCAAGGGCACGCGGCAGGCATCATAGGTATAGTCAAATCTGAAGCCCGGAGCCGGTTCCCCGTCGGCCCTGGTCCAATCGGGGAGGAGGCCGGTCCGTCCGGCCCCGGTTTTCTCGTTGAGGCGGGCAATCATCTCGTACCCGGCATCAACCACCCGGCTCCATTCCGGGTTGCCGGTGTACTGCTGAAAGATCTTGTAGTAGCCGGGGGCAAAATAGGAGGGGTTGGTGACCTCCGCCCCGCCCCAGTGGTCCCCGCCCTTCACAATATAGGTGCCGGGCTCAATCTGATGCTGCCAGATACTCTCCACCAAACGCACGGCGTCCTCCCGGTAGCCGCCCCACTTCAGGTCGGCGGTGATCAGGGCATAAGCCATATCCTCGTCGCCATCGGTGGCGGAGTTTTTCCCGTCGGGCATCGGTTGGTTATCGGGGCCGATCTTCCAGTCCATCAAGCCTCTCTCATTATGATGGGATTTGGCATACTGCCACAGCCCGTCAAAGGTCTCCCGGTCGTTAAAGCAAACCGCCAGGATCATCCCGTAGCCGATTCCCTCGGAGACCGTCTCCCCGTCCGGTTTTCCCACCCGGAGAAAACCGCCGGCCCCCTCCCCGGTCATCTGGTATCCCTTATAATTCTCCCAGGCCTCTGCCAAAAGCTGTTCGGCGGCGGCTTCGTCCGGGGCCATGCTGGAAGGGTAGGGGTAATGGGTGCGCAGGGACCAAACCACCTGCCGGTATTCGGGGGTACCGGGTAAAATCTGGTCCTCGGCCACCTCGGCCATGAAGACCCAGTACCGCAGGCCGTCGGCGTAGAGTTTTCTCAGGCTCTCTCCGGTCAGATATTCCTGGACAAACCTGGCGGTTACCTGTGCGCCGGGATTCTCCGCATGGCCCTCCTGCCAGAACTTAAAATGGGAAACCATCACCGGCAAACCATACCGGCCCAACTGGGCAATGGATTTTGGCACCTGTTCACACATAAGAGGATAATTTACATAATCATGCATCTGCTGCACGCAAGCGATATCCGAATGGTATCGTAAAATCTCCTCGTAAGGGGAGAGGTCAACTTCACCCCGGCCCAACCACGAGTAGCCGCCGAATCCCAACCCTACGCTGGCATCGGGCGCTACCTCCTTAATGGTCTTCCGGGCCTTTTTGTAGGCCTCCAGTATCTCCTCTCTGGTCAGATGGTTAGGATAAGTCTCGAACTCGGTGAAAAGCCCAAAAAAGAGCCGGTCGGAGCAGTAACCATTCCCCGACCAGATCCGGGCCAAACGGGCCGCATCCTCCCGGAGAAACTTCCCCGTCAAGTAGCCGGGATTCTTCTTTTCATAATCAGCAAGCCAGACAATGATCTGGATCGACCGGCCGTTGTCATAATGCTCACGGATCTTCTTCTGATCCTTGCTGCTTTCATACCCCCACTGCCAATCCTCGGGCCCGTTGAACCAGTGGGAGATAATCTCCATGCCGGCGTCGGTAAACAATGGCTGGGCTTTAGCGGCCGACTCCGTATCGCCAAGGCCCCAAACGATGACCGGGTCCGGGAGATCCGGGCCTGGAAAGTGCCCCCCTCCGGTTTGGAGCCGGTGGCGGCAGCCAAGAAAAAAGAGGACGAGGAGGAAAAGAAGGGGCAGGAAAAAGTGGCATTTACTCCTGGAGCAATTCATGGTGGACCATCCTTTGCTGTTATATCTGTAGTGATGTGGTAATACATTTATCGGCATTTCCTGCCTGTCTCTTCAACCAGTCCATTCCAGCCCTTTTTCGAGCTTGCCCTCTTCCTTTTCTTTTATATTTACCGCTGTCGCCGGTTTCCCGGACCCCCCGGCAGCGGCCCGGCACCCGGCAGCCCCGGCCGCCTTACCCCTTCCGGTAATGGAGCCCGCATTCCTTATGTTCCGGCGCCTCCCACCACCAGCGCCCGGCGCGGATATCTTCACCGGGTTTTACCGCCCTGGTACACGGCGCACAGCCAATGCTGGGATAACCCCGGTCGTGCAGTTTGTTGTAGGGTAGCTGGTGGGTGCGGATATACCGCCACACCTGTTCCTCCGTCCAGTCGGCCAGCGGGTTTAATTTCAACAGATTATTGGTCTCGTCCCATTCGACCTTCTGGATCTCCCGCCTGGTAACGGCCTGCCCCTTGCGGAGGCCAGTTATCCAAACTTCCAGCGTCCCAAGGGCCCTGGCGAGCGGTGCAATCTTCCGCACCTGGCAGCAACGCCTCCGGTTTTCCAGGCTTCTATAGAAAAGGTTCGGCCCCAGGCTGCTTTCCATCGCCTCCACCGCGGCGGTCTCCGGGAAGTAAACCTCAAAGCCCCGCCCATAATGCTCCATGGTCTCGGTCATCACCGCGTAGGTCTCTTCCGGCAGGCGCCCGGTATCGATCGTAAAGATCCTGGCGTTGGCGTCGATCTTTAGGATCAAATCGGTCACCACCTGGTCTTCCCCGCTGAAACTGGAAGCCAGGGCGATCTTCCCCCGGTAGGCCGGGAGGAAAAACCGTAAAATTTCTTCGGCCGGGCTCTCTTTGAAAGAAGAAAGCAAATCCGCCAATTCCTTTTTCTCCATTGGCAACCTCCCCTTTGCCTGCGCCCGCGGATTCACCTCTTTCTTTTTGAAAGGCCTTTAGTTTTGAAGGACCCTTTGCCCGCGCGCGCTGCGTTTCTCCCTATTCATTATGCGGGGGCGGGGCCGGGTATTCGTAGCCCAAACAACGTGGATGCATAGTCCTCCTTGGAGCCGTAAGAACAGAAAAAACCCGCTTTCCTTTTCCCCTTGGAAAAGAGAGCGGGATGAATATATAGGAAAATAGATAAAGAGATAAGAGGATAGTCTCTTCTTAACCGGGTGGTTGGCGCCGGCCGGCGCAGGGGCTTGCGCGGCCGGCGGCGGGTGGTTCTTAATCCTCTTTGGCAACGAAAAGGATCCCGACGGTTCCGGGCCCGCAGTGGCTCGAGATTACCGCCCCCGCCTTGGTAAGGACCACTTGCTTTGCCACTCCCATCTCCCGCAGGATCCCGGCGATCTCTTCCGCCTCCTCTTCGGCGTCGCAATGGGCCACGGCGACCAAGAGGGGATCGATCTTCTCCGGCTCTGCGGTCGCCCAATCAACAAGGGCCTTCACCGCCCGGCGTTTCCCGCGGATCTTATCGGCTGCGAATAATTTCCCGTCAGCCATGGCGATCCGGGGGTGGATATTCAGGACATTCCCGAGGACAGCCTGGGTTTTCGATAGCCGGCCCCCTTTGTATAAATAATCCAGGGAATCAACGATAAAGGAGACCCTGATCCGCGGCACCATCTTTCTCAGTTCCTCCGCGATCTCCTTCAGCGTCATGCCGCGGGCCACCATCTCCCCGGCGTGGACGCACATGACCCCAATCCCCATGGAAAGGCTGTAGGAGTCAACCACTTCAATGGGGGCGCCGGGAAACTCCTGCTGGGCAAGGAGCGCCGAGCTGATCGTCCCGGAAATGGTTGAGCCAATCCCGATAAACAAAATCTCATGGCCTTCATCCAGCAGGCGCCGGTAGACTTCCATGAAATCGGCCGGGCTCGGCTGGGCTGTGCGGGGGAAAACATCGGTGGTTTTCAATTTCTCCCAAAACTCTTCATGGGTGAAATCCACGCCGTCCCGGAAGCATTCTTCCCCGAAAAAAACATAAAGCGGAACCCGCTCAATCTGGTAAGCTTCAGCGAGTTCGGGTGGAAGGTCCGAAGTGGAATCGGTCAAAATTCTGATCATGAAAGTACCCTCCCCTTTTTACTTTTCGCTTTTTTCAGAATATTTTTTCTATTTTCCTTTTGAATATTTCCATATTCGCCGGGTATCCGGTTTTTCCTGCCCAATAATGACAGTAAAAATTATACCGGCCTCCAGTAAGGCCGGTATAGTTCATTATTCGCCGTCCTCTTCCCCCCTGGGAAGCGGCTGCCAGGGGAGAACTGCCGGGCCGGAATACTGGGAACCGCCGTTCTTTTTTGCCCGGTACAATTCGGCATCGGCTTTCTTCGTGAGCAGCGTGGCCATCTCTTGAAAATAAGCGGTGGGAAAAGGCCGCGGCGCCTCATCAAGGCAGAAATCGCACTCGGGAAGGGTGCTGATCCCGATACTGCATCGAAGCGGAATAAAACCGTTGTTAACCTTCACTTTCTTATCCTTTAAAGATTCAAGGATCCGGTTGGCGGCCACAACCGCCCCCTCCGGATTGGCACAGGGCAAGATGACCGCAAATTCATCTCCCCCGTACCGGGAAGTGATATCCGTACTCCGGGTGGTCTCACGCAGGATCCGGCCGACCATGACCAGGGCTTCATCACCCGCCTGGTGCCCCCCGGTGTCATTGATGGTTTTCATCCCGTCAAGATCAATCATTAACAAGGATAAATCGCGGCCGGTGCGAAACGCCGTCCGTACTTCACGGATGAGGCACTGTTCAAAAAAGCCCCTGGCAAATAACCCGGTTAACTTATCCTCTGTGGCCATATGGTACAGGCGGGTGTTTTGAATGGCCACCGCGGCCTGGTTGGCAAAGACCTGTAACAGCTCCAGTTCTTGACTGTCGGTTACCTGATAATCCAGGTAGATCAGGCCGATCCTTGTTTCGCCGACCAAAAGCGGGATCACGGTAGCGGTCTCCAAAATCTGAATCGCCCCGGTTTTTAACGCCTCCCGGATCTCCTGCATATTCCCCAGGCCCAGTTGATCCAGGTCAATCCTTTTCATCTCGGAAAAACGGCCGGTTGCCGCCTGGACAATCAGGTTGGTATCATCCTCCAGCATCACCAGGAAGCCTCCGGCGAGTTCCGGATCTCCCTCCTGTTCCGGGAGGGGTTTTCCCGGGACAACCGCCAGAAATGAGTGGACCACTCCCAAAAGCCCGGAGATTTGCAGGAGGACTCCGGTCAATAAATCCTGCAGGGGCTGGATTTTATGCAGATCCGGCGTGATATTCAGGATATATTTTAACCCCTGGCGGCTTTTGTTTAACAATTCAATAAAATAAGCCGACTTTAACCCGGCGTCCACCCATAGCAATAGTTTCTCCGGCCCCTCGCTCTTGTCATAATAACCCTGGATATCAAGGCGTTTCAGCAGTTCCCTGGGGGGCTGCTCCCCTGCATATCCCGTCTGGATTATGATCTGCAGATATGGCCGGAACTTCCGTACTTGCCGGACGAGATCTTCCCCGGTCATCCCGGGCATGAAATAATCAACGAGCATAAGGTCGACCCGTTTTTCTTTGGCGATCGCCAGTGCTTCCTCCCCGCTGGCCGCTGTCAGTACCGTATGCCCCTCCCGTTCCAGGAGTTTCCCGGTGGTCTCCAGGTATTCCCTGCTGTCATCAACCAGCAAGATAGTCCGCCCTGTCTTGGGCTGCTGCATATATCTTTGCCGCAAACCTTCTCCCCCTTCAGCACCCGTCAGCGGTACGCGCCAAGAAATCCCCTTTTTTGTAACCGGGAGGGGAAAAGTCCCGCACGCGCCCATTATTCACAGCGGGGCCAGTCGATCTCCGCGACATGCACATCTTCCCCGCCTTTTCTCTTCGAAACATAAAGCATTTCATCGGCTTTCTTGATCAACAGTTCACCGGCGTTCTTAAAATAAGCCGTCGTCAGGTTCTCCGGGGGTATCTCCCCTGCTTTAAACGTATGGGGCCTGATCCCGCAGACGCCGATGGAAGCACGGAGCGGGTAGCGTTTCCCCTTGTCCTCAATAACCTCCTCCTGTAACAGGTTGAGGATCCTCTCCGCGATCTTCTTTGCCTTGTCCACCGGTGTATTCGAAAGGAGGATGGCAAATTCGTCCCCGCCGTACCTGCCGACAAAGTCCGTTCCCCTGGTGGCTTTCATTAATGCATCGCCGACCGCCGCCAGGGCCCTGTCCCCGACCAGATGCCCGGCGGAATCATTGATCGCCTTTAACCCGTCAACATCAACCATTAACAGACTCAGCGTGGTCTGATCCCGGAAATTCGTGCGTAAATCACGCAACAGCAAACTGTCGAAAACCCGCCGGACAAAGACGCCGGTAAGCGGATCCAAGGTAGCCATCTCATAGAGGGTGGCGTTTTGAATGGCCACCGCGGCCTGGTTGGCAAAGACCTGCAGCAACTCCACATCCTCAGGGGCATGTACCGGCTGGTCCAGGTAGATGCAGCCGAGACTTTCCTCGCCGATCACCAGCGGGATGATGGTTTTTTCTTTGTTAATGTGGATCCTTTTTTCCTTCAAAACACCATGCAGTTCTTTTAGTTCGCTTTCCGACAGGTACTCGGCGGTCTCCTTCCCCTTGGCGAATTTCCCGGTGGCCGCCTGGATCACCAATTCTGAATCCTCAAAGGTCGCCACAAAACCGTCCAGGTACAAAGAGGGTTCATCCCCGGCCGCCATTGGAGTTGTGGCGATAAAGGCGTTGACGATCCCGACCAGCCCGGCAATCTGGTACAGGATCCCCTGGCAAATATCATGGATCTGCTGGATCTTATGGAGTTCGGGGGTAATGTCAAGGATATACTTCAGCCCGGTTTTGCTTTTTGATAAAAGCTGCACCGTACGGGCGGCCTTTAAACCGATTTCCACCCACATCAAAAGCTTTTCCGGGCCGTCGGTCTTGTCGTGATACCCCTGAATATCCAGTTTTCGCAGCATCTCACGGGGCGGGTGCTCCCCGGCATAGCCGGTCTGCAGGACAACCTGGGTATGCCGGTTAAATTTCCGCAGCTCGTTGACGACTTCTTCGCCGGTCATCCCGCCCGGCATGTAGTAATCGACCAATAGCAGGTCAAAATGGTCTTTTCTCAGTAATTCCAATCCTTCTTCACCGCTCGTTACCCCCACCACCTCATGGCCTTCCCTCTCTAAAAGGGTGGTGGTGGAGTCCAAATAATCCTGCTGGTCGTCGATGAGGAGAATCCTCATGCCGGAGGGAGCAGCGGTTTTTCGTTTGATTCTTGCCATTTCAACCTATCCCCTTCTTTCCGGGAAAGCGGATGGAAAACTCCGTCCGTCCCGGAACGCTGTCTACAGTGATATTGCCGTTGAATTCTTTAACCAGATCATAGACGATGCTCAAACCAAGACCTGTCCCCTCGCCAAAGGATTTGGTGGTGAAAAAGGGATCAAAGATCTTGGTCATATTCTCTTTACTAATCCCGGCTCCATTGTCGATTACCCGTAAATCCACTGTCTTTTCTTCCAGGTCTTCCGTGAGCAAGACACGGATCTCCCCGGGTTTCCCCTTACAGGCATCAATCGCATTAACCAGCAAATTTACAAGTATCTGGCTGAACGCCTGGGGGTCGCCGTAAAGGCTGAGGTCTTTGGCGAGTTCCTTATGCAATACGCATTTGTTCTTTTTAAACTGGTGTTCGAGGACGACAAAGACGTCTTCTGCCACCGCCGCCGCGTTGAACAACTCCTTTTTCTTCCCCAATTGCCCGTGGGTCTGCGCTTTCATCCCCCGGATGAACCCGGCGCTTCTTTCCGCCGCCCGCATGGCAAGGGCGGTATTTTTCAGGATCTCCCGGGCGATCTCGTGATGATCCGCCGGTTCCACCTGCGGGCTGTCGATGGATTGTTCATACTCCTCAGCCAGCAGCTGGATCTCGAGTAATGCCGCGCGCACCGTGGCCAGCGGGGTATTCATTTCATGGGCAATCCCGGCGGAAAGCCGGCCCAACGAGGCCATTTTTTCCGAGGCAATCAACCGCTGTTGGTTTTCTTGCAGATCACGGTAGGACTGTTCCAATTGGACATTGGCTTTGGCCAGATCCCGCATTTGTTCTTCAATCTTGTTAACCAGGAAAACACCCTGCAAGGCGCTGCTCAGCTGGATACGCAGGGTATCAAAGACGTCCAGTTTACGGGGGACCGCATCAAAAACGATAAACCCGATCTGGTTTTGCTGGAAGTACAAAGGATGGACCGAGAAATTAACCGCCCGGTCTTCCGGCCAAAGCTCCTCCGGGACAACCTCCCGCGAGCGGTACCTCAGCCCTCCGGGTTCCAGTTCTACCCGGCCCTGATCATTATAGGCCAGTACCAACCGGGAAGTCTCGGGAACCGGCGCCGGGTAGCAGTAAAAAACCGGGTTCTCATAGAGGGAAACATAAAACCCGGAGATGCCAAGGGCCGGCAGGCTCTCGGCCAATAAATCCATCAGTTGGTTCAGGTCAAAGGTGGTAATCAACCCTAAACCCAGTTGGCGCTCGCGGTTAAGGGTCTTCTCCATCTCCCCCCATCTGTTTTCCTGGGCCCGGATGGCCATGTTGGCGGCCATTACCCGCGCCTGCCGGCATAAGATATCCGCCTTCTTCCTTGCCTTTCCCCTTAAGAAAGCGGGGACCGCCAGGTTTTGCAGGAGGGAAATCACATCCTGCCAGAGAACCAGGTTTTTGCCGGCCTTGTATTCGGATTTCAGGATCTTTTCGAACCTGTTCAAGAAGAGCCCCCTGCCGGATTCTGCCTCCACCAGCAAAGCATCGAGGAGTTCCGCAGCCGGGCCGTGCGGTTCAATGAACCTCTCTTCTCCCAGGACTTTATTGATCTCGGAAACAATCCTCTTCTTCCTGGTGGTGAAAACAGGGTTTTTGGGACCGTAGCCGCCGGCAAGGGCGATGTTTTCTTCCCGGCAACCGCAGGTCCGGGCGACAACCAAATGGGCCTCGACTTCCGTCTTTTCCGGAACGGGTTTGCCATCAAGGATATCCAGGAGCACCTTGATGGTGGCTCTGCCCAATTCCGTCCAGGAGGGGTCGACAGTGGTAAGCGGGAGAATACTGCTTTTCCCTGCCGACGAATTGTCGAAGCCGGCAACAGCCAGATCATACGGGACGGAAAAACCTAACTTTTCCAGGTGTTCCATGACCCAAATGGCTGTAGGGTCGGAAATCCCGATAATTGCTTCCAGTTCGGAAGCGACGCCGCCCTGTAACCACTCATCCAGCAGTTCTCCGGGGGGGCGGCCGTAGAGATCCTCCCAAGGGCGCCAGGGTTTGACCCAATCCGGATCAACCGGCAGCCCGTATTCTTGCATTGTATCATAATAAGCGCGGTAGCGGTCTTGAAAGACCTCATGGGTTTCGTTCTCCACATCTATGCCAACAAACCCGATCTTTTTATACCCGTGGGTCTCGATGAGATGTTTTACAACCATCCGCATACCGCTGTAATTCCCGTAAGTAACCGAAGGATAACCCGGGAAAGAACCCTCGATGGTCACAAAGGGTATACAATATTGCTGGCAAAAGGCTAAAAACTCCTCATCGCTTAAGTTTGCGGAGAAATGGCCTTTCCAGATGATCAAGCCGTCCAGCTTCCCGCCCTTTGCCAGGTCGTAGAGGATGTTCCCCTGTTCCTTATAGTTCTCCTGGTCAAGGATGGCATTCCCGTAGAAGGAGATGAGATCCACATCATACTTGCGGGCTGTTTCAACCGCGCCGAGCCATGGGGGGAACGACCAGTATTCGCCCAGTATTTGGTTGAAATAACCGATTCTTATCCGCTTTTTCCTTTTTTTCATCCGGTTTTCATCCGCTTCATGCGCTTGTCTTCTTCCACACCCTGCCCGGTAAAAAACTCCAAATTATACTGCCTTGTATAAAAAAATACCCCGCAACAAACGAAATCCAGGTCTTATAATATTACAATATTATGAAGGTCTTCAGTGCAAAGTATAACAAAAGCCGGAGTCGCTGTCAAACGCCTTCCTGTAAAACATAGGTGTAATCCTCTGCCTTGTTCACCTCTCCCGCCCGGCTGATCGCCACCTTCACGCAGAAGGGACCAACAATCTCATAGATCACCACGGAAGCCAGGATAACAGGGGTGATGATCCGGACAAAAGCCGGGAAATCGTTCTGCAGGAGCAGCGTGAGCCCGATCGCCACCCCGGCTTGCGGGATCAAACCGAGCCCCAAGTATTTCCGGACAACCGGGGCAGCCCGGCCGATCAGGCCGCCCAAACCGGCGCCGGCCACTTTCCCCGCGACGCGGGCGATGACGTAAACCGCTCCTACCGCCCCCAATTTTGCCAGTTCAGAAAGGTGCAGGTTGGCGCCGGCGGCCACGAAAAACATGAGATAAACTGGGGTGTCCAGGGATTTGATTATCCGGAAGATCTTCCCCGTTTCTCCGGGGGCCAGGTTGACCGCGGAAAAGCCCAAACTCATGCAGACAAGAAGCGGGGAGAGACCCACAAGTTCAGCCCCGCCGGCCAGAAGGAAGATCACGCCCAAGGCCAGGATCAGGCTGTCATCGCGCTCCCCCATTTTTTTACTGAGCCAAACCAGGAAAAACCCGGCTATCGCTCCTGCCAGTAAAGAAACGGCCAATTCCCAGAAGGGCCGGAGGATGGCAGCGGTTATACTGATATTCTCCCCCACCATCACCTTGGCCGCAGCCACGACTATGGCATAAAGGACCAGGCAGACGGCGTCGTCCAGCGCAACAACGGCCAGAAGGTTATCTGTTAGTTCTCCCTTTGCCCTGTATTCCCGCAAAACCATCATCACAGCCGCCGGGGCCGTGGCGCAGGAAATAGCCCCAAAAAGCAGTGCGACAGGGAGTTCAATATTGACCAATAAATACAAGGAGAGAGTGACCAGGAAAAAAGCCCCGAACGCCTGGGAAAAAGTGATCCACAAGACGCTCCGCCCGCATTTGCGTAAATTGGCTAAAGAAAGCTCACCGCCGATCAAAAAAGCGATTAACCCCAGGGCGATAGTATTTATAGGCGCCAGATTGGCCACTGTGGACGTATTCAAGATATTCAATAATGAAGGGCCAATCAGCATCCCAAGGATCAGGTAACCCGTGACCGCCGGCAATTTGCAACGATAAATTATTTTCTCCGCTGTCAAGCCCAGCAAGAGGATTAAGCCAAGATAAAAGACCAGTTGCATGCTTCTTCCCTTCCTTATTCCTTATCCGACATACCCGGTGTTTTTTTACCGCCTGGTTGTTCCCTGAAGTTTCTTTTCCCCAGCCCGACAGCGTTTAATACCGGGATTGTAAACATCAGGCCGGAACAGGGTTCTTCAAAATCATGGAACTTCTCGGCGATCTTTTTCATGGCCCGTTCAAACTTCTCCGGATACTGGGAAACCGTAAAGATGGTCTTGTTCTGCTTGCGCTCCCCCAACAACCCGCTTAAGCCGGCAAAAAAGGGAACCCGGGAAGATAAAACCTTCGCCATTCCCTGGCTGTCGATGATAGTCGCTCCCCGCAACTCACATTCCAGGAGGATCTCCAAAACCTCCTCCAGGCGGTCCGGCTCATCAAGAACGATAAACAAAGCCTGCAGGTTTTTTCCTTCCATAAGTAAGTCACTCCTCCTATTATCAGTTGGTTAATCCTCTCTCTCCACCGGCGGCATCAACCACTTGATACCAGCCGGATAAACAACTGGCTACCAGTTTAATTTTATCACAAAAAAGAGCATCGACAACAAGGGTTTAATTTTTGTTTTTTACAGCTCTTTTTGTCACAGACTAAGGGTGTAAAGGAAGAGGCTGCCGGGGAAGGCGCCAGAGCAAGCGGCTGGGAGAGGACGCCGGCAAGCAGCCGGGAAAAGCCGCCGGCAAAGGAGAAAGAGCGGCGGCGCAACCGGGAGGGGATATAAATGAAAAACATTGTTATTCTCGGCGGCGGGGTGGGGGGCCTGGCAACCGCCACCAAGCTCCGGCGCCTTTTGTCCCGGGAGAACCGGGTGACCGTCATCGACCGCCAGGAAAAGCAATATTACTACCCGGGGCTCGTCTGGTTGATCTCCGGGACCAGAAAACCGGAGGCCCTCTACCGCAGCCTTTCCATTCTGCCGGAGAAAGGGATCGAATTTATCCATGATGAGGCCGTCAACATTGACTTTAAAAAAAGGGAAGTGGTCTGTAAGAAAAACCGGGTTCCCTACGACCTCCTGGTGGTGGCCACCGGCGCCGACTACGACGACCAGGCCTATCCCGGCCTGGCCGCCGATGGTTATAATATCTGGACCATGGAAGGGGCCACCGCCCTCTGCCAGGCCCTGACCTCCTTCTCCGGCGGGCGGATTGCCCTTGTCCTCCCCAGGTTGCCGGTGAAATGTGCCGGCGCCATTTATGAAGTGGCTTTCATCCTGCAGGATCGTTTCCGGGCAAAGGGTAAAGCAACGGCAAATGCCGTAGAAATTACCATCTACACCACAGAAAAATCCCCCATGGAGAACTTCGGCCCGCGGGTTTCCGCTTTCCTCACCGGCCTGCTGGAAAAGGCGGAAATCCCGGTGGTGACCGGTTGCTCGATCCGGGACGCCGACCCTTCCCGGAAAAAGCTCCTAACAAAGGACGGCGAATACCCTTACGATCTGATTTTATATGTCCCGGTCCACCGGGGCAGCGCGGTGGTAAAAAAAAGCGGCCTTGGCAATAAGGAGGGCTGGATCCCGGCGGACCTCTACCGCCTGGAGACCGCCAGGGAAGGTGTTTTCGCCATGGGCGATGCCGCAGAGATAAAGCTCCCGGGAGGCGGAGAGCTTTCTAAATGCGGCTCAATCGCTACCTTTCAATCACAGAAACTCGCCGCCAATATCGCCGCCCTCCTCTCCGGGAAAAACCCCAAGGCCCGTTATAAAGGGACGGCCGCGAGCTTTTTTGAGGCGAACCACGGCGTTTTCTACCCATTTTTCGGCAGCTTGTACGGGGAACCGGATCCCAGGATCCACATTCTGCCCGGTGGCAGGTGGTGGCGGGCGGCCAAAATCCTTATTGAATACATGTGGCTGCATAAGGGCAGGCCATGCCCAAAAGATGGGGTCACCCCTTAAAGCAGATTCGTCAACCCCAGCTCTTTTGCATGCCGGACCGCGTCGTAATATTCTTTCCCCGTGATCCTGACAGCCAATTCCGGAAAGTTATAAGCCTGGTGCGCCGGGTAATACTGGGCCATGATATTGACCGCCGTCTCCTTGGGCAATTCTTCAGCGATGAACCTTAAAACCCGGTCCGTGGCCGCCAGGTTATTCGGGAGCACCAGGTGGCGGATTAAAAGGCCCCGGTACGCTATTTGCCTTTCGTCCAGTTTAAGGCAGCCGACCTGCCTCTGCATCTCTCTAACGGCGGCGGTTGCCAGGTCGAAGTAACACGCGGCCTTTGTGTATTTCTTGGCCCTTTCGTTATCGCCGAACTTCAGGTCCGGCATGTAAATATCCACAATCCCCTCCAGTAGTTTGAGGGTTTCCGGATCATCATAACCACCGGTATTGTAGACCAGCGGCAGGGTTAGGCCTTCTTTTACCGCCAGGCTAAGGGCATGGACGATTTGGGGAATATAATGCGTCGGGGAAACGAGGTTGATATTATGGCAACCTTTCTCTTGCAGGGAAAGCATGATCAAGGCCAGTTCGGAAGGGGAGACCTCATCACCCATCCCGTAGTGGCTGATCTCGCAGTTCTGGCAGAAAACACACTGGAGTGTGCAATAGGCAAAAAAGATGGTCCCGGAACCGCCCCGACCCACCAGGGGCGCTTCTTCGCCAAAGTGCGGCCCATAGCTGCTGACAACCGCCCGGGCGCCACCCCGGCAAAAACCCAGCTCACCCTCGAGCCTGTTTACCCGGCAATGGTGAGGGCAGATAACGCAGCTTCTCAATTTTTCGTTAAGAAGGGTCACCCTCCGTGCCAACTCGCCACTCTCCGCCAGCCGGAGATATCCCGGTTGCCGCTCCCTCATATCTCCTCTCCCTTTCGCCTATGGCCCATTATTCACGTGTCATTCATTACTCACCAATAATCTTTATCAATACCCGTTTCGGCCGCCTCCCGTCGAATTCCCCGTAAAAAATCTGTTCCCACGGGCCGAAGTCCAATCTCCCGCCGGTAACGGCAACCACCACATCCCTCCCCATGATCTGCCTTTTGAGGTGAGCGTCGCCATTATCCTCACCGGTGCGGTTATGTAGGTACTGGGAGACCGGTTCATGGGGCGCCAGCTTTTCCAGCCAGTTCCGGTAATCCTGCCAGAGGCCGCTTTCGTGGTCATTAATAAAGACACTGGCCGTGATATGCATGGCATTGACCAAGCAAAGGCCCTCCTTGATCCCGCTCTCCGCCAGGGCTTCTTCCACCTGGTCCGTGATGTTGATAAACTCCACCCGCTCTTTGGTCTTAAAAACCAGTTCCTTACGGAAGGACTTCATGAAAACCACCCCTTTTCTGCTTTCATCTTAACATTACCACCGGGTTTTCACAATCCCGGCCCTAAAAAGCGTTGATAAGCAGAAAAAAATATTATATACTAGGTTTTGTGGTTTACAAAATTGTTATAATTATTTAAGGTTCCAGGCGAACCGCCCAATTTCTGTACTAAAAGCAATAG
>JAAYGG010000143.1 GCA_012727895.1 Bacillota bacterium | reverse complement strand
GATAAATTGACCATCTGTATATCAAGCGCCTTTTTACTTCCATACACCA
Source organism: Bacillota bacterium (assembly GCA_012727895.1). Lineage (GTDB taxonomy): Bacteria > Bacillota > UBA4882 > UBA10575 > UBA10575 > JAAYGG01. The sequence goes on along the minus strand of JAAYGG010000143.1, from coordinate 3,338 downwards.
GACGTGTTGGACAGATGGTGGTCGGGGTCATGCGGGAGGTCAGGAGATGATCATTGAGGAGGGCGTTGATCAAGGTTGACTTTCCGGCTGAAAACCCCCCAACCAAGGCCAAGACTAGTTTATCGCCACCTAGTTTTTCTTTTACTTCGGCGCAGACCTGGTCGAGCCGTTCCGTAAGCACCGCTGGCAGCTGCAAAAATTGATAACCTTTTAGCGCTTCAAGAAACCGGCAATTCTCTTGAACCCTTGCTTTAATCTCTTTAGACACCACCATCGACATTTCCCTCCCCCCATACCGCTGCTACTTCTGCAAGATAAGCCTCCTTTTCCCTGACCAACAAGCGTATTCGTTTATACCTACTGATTGCTGCTTCTTTTTCTAGAGCAATCTCCTTTTTCGCCGTGATAACCTGTTCTTCCAGGTCGGTGAGCATTGCGTTAATCCCGTTATTAATCGCTTTGGCAAAATTATCAATCACCCGAAAGACTTCCTTGCGGATCTCGTGGTCAAACTGGTCCGGCAACTCCGCCAAGAGGGGTTTAAATTTCTCTGCCACCTCTTGGCGCATTTTTAGTTTAACCTCATCCTGTTTCATCGTGACCAGCATGTAAGCCGCACCGGCCGAAGCCAGAATGGCGGTAAACGGATTTAATAAACCTACAATATATAACAAACTCTGGGCGGCGATGACTGAACCAATCTGAAGCGCCAGCCCTTTCATGCCCAAGGCACCCCCGACAACAACACCCCCCAGATCACCGAGGAGAAAAAAAGAACCGGCCGCCGCCAGCACCCGTTCGAAGACATCTTCTCTGTTATCCACGGTTGGTACAAATTCCGGGTTGAGCATTATCTTTAGATCATCAATTTCCTTTAAAACCGCTCTGAGGTCTTCACTGATTGTTGTTTTTAACCGCTCAATCTCTTTGCTCACAAAAGCGTCAACCTCTTGCGCGCTCCACTTTTCAAACTGGTCCCTTACGTACTGGTCTAAGACAGCCGCCGTATTATCTTTGTAAGTTTTCCTTTTCCAGATCGAGCCTTCAACCTGTTGTTCCTGCGCCACCGTGGTTAAATTCCGGGCAATCTCCCGGCACTTACGGGCAAAACTGGCGCTAACCCGCTCGCTAATAAATGCGCCCTTGTCACCGATCAACCGAAGAATCCGCGTTCTTTTCTCGTCAATCTGCTCCTTTTTTGCGCTGAAATCCGCTTCTAGCTTCGCGAAATCACTCTCCTGATAGTTGTTTAAGAGATTCAATTTCACGTCCACAAGCTCGCTTAATTCCTTAAAAATCAGACTGCTCATGTTGATTATCGCGGCGATTTTAAGTCGTCCTTTACCATTGACCAGGAAATTCTTCAAGTCTTCCTCAAAGACTTGAAAGCCGCTTTTCGCCAAGAGTTCCTGATCATGCTGGTTTTTCCCTTCTAAGGCTTCCCGGGCGGAGAGCAGATAGATCTTTGCCCCCTCCCCCAGCTTTTGTCTGGCGCGGGCGGCGATATCTTCCTCATCCTCCGGTGATTCCAAATTGTCACAGAAATTAATTGCATAAAAAAGGTGGTTAAACCCCCGTCCTTGCAATTCTTCTTTAATAAAACGCTCCTCTTCGATCGTGAGCAATTGTTGGCACGATAAAAGTACGATGGCGGCATCGGCATGATCCAAATAGGAAAGGGTGATCTTCTGTCGCGTCTCATCCTCTTCAAGGCCCGGTGTATCGATGATTTCGATGCCGTCTTGGCATAAAGGTAAAGGGTACCTAACTTCCATCCGGTCAAATTCGGTGTTGATCCGGTTGCCAAAATCATCCTGGGTCAAGGCCCCTCGTTGGATAATTAAATAATCCCGCAATTGGTCAAGGGGTACCGTCTTCGGTGTTATCCTTTCGTCTTTGTAGAATAAAATGGCTTCCGGCACCTCTCCATACCGAATAAAGGTCAGAAGAGCCGTGGTCGGTGTCAGTTTCGCCGGTAATAGCTTTTCCCCTAGAAGGGCGTTGATCAGTGAGGACTTCCCCCGCGAAAAGCCACCAACAACAATGATCCGGAAGATCTCGTTGTTGATAATATTAGCAATCCTTTCGATCCTTTGGCTTGTCTCCTTACTGATCTCTAACTCCGCCGATAACTTCTGAGTTGTCGCAACCAACGAGTTCATTTCTTCCCGGATCTGCAAAAAATCGGCGTAGGTTAAATTGTTTTTGCCATTTCCTGCTTGCACGTTACCACACTCCTTCAAACCTTTTTATAGCTGTTTATTCTTGATAAGTGCCACAATAAAAGCAGTAATTTAACCCCTCCTCCCTTGGCGCTCCGCAAAAAGTACATTTTATTTCATCCGTTGGCTCTGGTTTGCTGTCCTCGGAATACTTGGCAATGATCTTTTTATAAGAACCCTTTTTAATCCAAGCATCGATCTCCTTCAATCTGATAATGACCCAGGGATGGGTATTCAGCATCTGGCCGAAAAACTGAAAGAAGTTGTTTAAATGATCGGCTGTCAGTTGAGAGAACTCTTCGACCTGCTTGGTCAGTTCCGCCATGTTTAATTGGCCAAACCATTGGCGTGGCACGCCGGCCAGTTTAGAAAAGGTGCTATACACGACCGCTTCATCCTGGCAGACCAGGAGACCGGCCCGATCGGCCGTCAACTCTGATTTTCGCATCCAATCATAAAAAGCCACCTCCAAGCCCCGGCCCACTAAACGGCCGAGCCCAAGAGTGGCATCACCGATTAAAGAAAGAATCAACGGCAAAAAAGAGCCTACTTGATGGTATAAAATGTGTTGGCTTTTTAAGTGTCCCAATTCGTGTCCAAAAATGAACATTAATTCCTGTTCATTAAGGTTATTAACCAGTTCCGTCGTGACCGTCACATGGGGGTAATCAATGCCAGCGGCAAAAGCATTTAAGGAAAAGGCTTGGACAATAAAAAGATCCACAGGGTACCTGATATCTAAAATCTCCCGACATGCTTGGAAAAGATGATATAACTCCGGGAACTGTCTTTCCGTCACCCTTATTTTATTGGCCAGGCTCTGCAAGCGAAGGATCTTATCAAGACCTAACTCGTTTGCTTTCCTAACCACCATGTTTAAAGCCGGTAATTTTTTTAACGCTTCCAGTGCCTCTTTATCTATGGGGTGCTCATAGTCGATCGATTGTAAATTTCTTAAGATATACTTGTTAGCGTTCATTCTTTAACCTCCGATTATTTCTCCACAATAGATACATAGCAAATTGTCTTCCGGATTACCCTGTCCACAGTGGGGGCAGGGTTTATCCGTTTCAACGCTTGTTTCCTCCGGTTCTCTCTCCAGGCTCTCCTCTCCAG
>JAAYGG010000142.1 GCA_012727895.1 Bacillota bacterium | reverse complement strand
TGATTGTGGTTCGTATTATTTTACATACTATTAATTATAGCACAATACATTACATAATTGGATAGCAATTTCCATATTACATAGGCATAAAAAGCATAACAGCGGACATGTATTTCCATGACCATATACGGAAAAGCATGGACATGCACGGGAAAGATGAAACAATTAGTTTTATTTTAGCATAGAAATCAGCCATTGGTCTCTGGTAAATATTTAATTCAATACTAATAGGGATTATTACGGCCGGGAGATTAAGCGCCGGCGGGTTTTGCTTGCAGAACTTCACGGGGAATTGATGGCGCGGGCCGCCAAAAAAAGAAAGGGAAAAACGGATCTCAGGAGAATATCTCTTTGCACAATGGAGGGATGGCTGATGGATAGATATATCGATAAAGCGCAGGCAGAAAAGGCAGAAGGGATAGCGCCAAAAGAGGAATTGGACTCCCGCCTGGCCCGGTTCCGCGCAGTGATGGACGCCGCCCACCCGGACTGGGAAACCGCGATTCTCTTCAGTAAGGTAAACCAGTATTATTTCACCGGTACGATGCAGGACGGGATGTTATTGGTACCCCGGGACCGGGAGGCTGTTTACTGGGTATACCGCAGTTTCGAGCGGGCACTGGCCGAGTCGCGGTTCCCGGTGATTAAACCGATGCGCAGCTACAGGGAGGCGGCAGCGGCCTCCGGGAATCTGGGGAAGACGGTCTACCTGGAGACGGAAGTGATACCGGTGGCGCTTTTCTGGCGGCTGCAGAAGTATTTTCCCTTCCAGGAAATGAAGGCGCTGGACAGGGAGATCGCCATGGTGAGGGCGGTAAAGAGCCCCTATGAACTGTCGTTCCTGCGGCAGGCCGGGGAGGTCCACCGGCGGGTCTTGGAGGAGCGGGTCCCGGAACTCCTGGTGGAAGGGATGAGCGAGGCGGAGCTGGCGACAAAACTCTATGCGGTCATGGTGGAAGAAGGCCACCACGGGCTGGTCCGTTTCCGGATCTTCGATACGGATATGGCCGTGGGGTATATCGGTTTTGGGGAGAGTTCCATTTACCCCACGAACTTCAACGGGCCCGGAGGGAACCGCGGCCTGAGCCCGGCCGCGCCGGTGCTGGGCAGCAGGGAGCGCCGGCTGAAAAAGGGCGATCTGGTCTTTATTGATGCCGCTTGCGGTGTGGAGGGGTACCATACCGACAAAACCATGACTTATGTTTTTGGCAAACCCTTGCCGCAAGAGGCTGTGGACGCCCATAACCGTTGTGTGGAGATCCAGAACGAAACCGCCGCGCTCCTGAAGCCGGGCGCCGTTCCGGCCGAGATTTACCGGACCATTATGGGCCGGTTGCGCCCGGAGTTTCTGGAGAATTTTATGGGCTACAGTCCCCACAGCGTGAAATTCCTCGGCCACGGAACCGGGCTTCTGGTTGATGAGTTGCCGGTCATTGCCGAGGGGTTTGACGAACCGCTGGCGGAAGGGATGGTCCTGGCCCTTGAACCGAAAAAGGGGATTAAAGGCGTGGGGATGGTGGGAATTGAAAACACCTTCCTGGTCACGCCCGGCGGCGGCGAGTCCCTTACCGGAGACCACCCGGGGTTGCTGGTGGTAGAGTAGGGAAGACAGGGGACGGTTCCCTGTCTCGGGAGACAGGGAACCGTCCCCTGTCCGTGCCCGTCCCCTGTCTCGTCGGGTAGAACTCCTTATCCCAGGCTGGAGTAATATATTATACATCAGCCATATGGATGAGGTGGTTCTTATGGAATATATCATTCAACCCGGCGATACCCTGTTCGCTATTGCCAGGCGTTTTGGCATTACCCTCGCGGAGTTGCTGGCAGCGAACCCGCAGATTGTCAATCCTAACCTGGTTTTCCCCGGTCAACGGATTTTGATCCCGGTTCCCGCACCGCCAGAAACGTATGTGGTAAGGCCCGGTGATACCCTGTTCGCCATTGCCCGCCGCTTCGGTGTGACTCTGGAACAGTTACTGGCCGCCAATCCCCAGATCACCAATCCCAACGTGATTTTTCCCGGACAACGCATTAATATCCCGGCGGCGGTCCCTCCTCCCGGGACCATGCTCTACACCGTGCAAACCGGTGACACCTTGTTTTTCATTGCCCGGCGCTTCGGTACCACAGTCGAAACCTTGCTGCGCCTGAACCCGCAAATAGCGGATCCGGCCCTGATCTTTCCCGGCCAGAGAATACGGGTTCCCGCTCCGGCGCCCGCTATCCCGCAGGGATGTATTGTTTATGTCTCAACCCGTACCGGCCGGCCCGAACTTTGGCGCAGTAATGCCGCGGGCGAAGGAAGCATACAAATCACCAGATTATCAGGGACCTTGGAGCAGCCGGTGGCAAATCCGCAATGGTCGCCGGATGGCAGGTTCATCGCTTATCAGGCAGTGGGCGGCTTGTTTATTATCGACCCGTGCGGCCGCAGCCCGGTCCTGATCGCCGAGGGAGTGGTCAATTATTCCTGGTCCAATGATAGTACCAGGATCGCCTTTTCCAACCAGGAAGCAACTTTCATTGTTGACCTGGAGGGCAATATCCGGAGGGTGATGGACGGCCTTCTCAACCCGGTTTGGTTCCCCGGCGACGAGAGGCTGGCCGGATCCGTCCCGGAAACGGACGACGTCAGGTTTGCACGCCTTGCCACCGTGGACGTGACCGGAGAGAATTTCCGGATCTTTGAAACGGTCCCGGCCCGCCAGATCAGGTTGTCGCCCAACGGGAGATACGCGGGGACCGAGTTTTTCCGGGGATTCGCCTTTGGGCTTTTCTTCACGGTCTATATTTTTGATTTTTTCACTGAGAATCTGGTCACCCTTCCCGGGTTTGAATTCGAGGTCCAACCGGGAGTCGTCAACGATATCAGTTTCTTGGGCGGTTGGGCGCCGGATTCTTCATCGCTGGTATACAGTACGCTTCTGAGCGAAAACGGCCTTGGCGAAATAAGAATAGCCAGCCCGTCAGGGAACATCAGGCAAAGCTTCAGGCGGGAGTATTATCCCCTCCCGGACTGGGGTCCGGTTGCCGGATGGATTATTTATACAGTTTCCGAGCAACCCGGTGAAACGGTATTGGATGTTACCGGCCCCAGGGATATTTTTGTGCTGAATCTCACAACCAACCGGCAATTCCGCGTGGCCGGCCCGGCTGATGCCTACAGCCCCGATTGGGATATCAGACCCTGCCCTCCTTGCTAAAAAAAAACAACGGCAGGACCGTTACCGCACCTGCCGTCCGGGCGCAGGTATTTCCAGCCATGGCCAACAGCGGACCGGAAAGAGTCTCGAAATGACAGGGTTAAGCATCACCGGAATGGAGATAATAAGGTAAGATGGGTCGCGTGCCGCTGCCCGTGGCGGGCGGCCGCTCCGTGGAGATGGAGAACCACCAACAGAACCTCATATATCAGGTGATGCAGCGTGGAAAATTTACAATTCATGGCCGGGTTGTTGGCAAAGAAGAAGGAAGCGTTTACCGGCGTCTATTTCATCCCGGAAAAATGGAATTACTGCGGTTTCACGGAGTTTTCCCGGCAGGAAGGGCGGGAAGGGGAGATCGCTGTCAACCCCTATGCTTTTTTCAGCCGGTGCCTGCAGCAGATTTTGGAGCAGGGGGGTATGAGCGGGACCGCCGGCGCCGGGACGGATCGCACTGGCGCGAATTGGCAAGAAGATTGGAGAAACGGGGCGGGCGGCGAGAACCTCTGCCACAGGACAATCTACGGGATGCTGGTCCGGGCCCACTCCGCCTGGAACCATTACGACGGGGAGATTATCTCCGGTTCTTTTTTAAAATCCCTCTGCCTCCTCCCGCTTCTGCAGGCGTTGGGGGTGGATATCATTTACCTCCTGCCGGTCTGCGATTACAGTGAGGAGTACAAAAAGGGGGAACTCGGCAGCCCGTACGCGATTAAGAACTTTTATAAACTCGACGAAAACCTCCACGATGAGCTTCTGGGGGAGTATTCCGAAGAACTGCTGTCCCAGGAATTCAAGGCCTTTATTGAAGGCTGCCACCTGCTGGGGATGAAAGTCATCCTGGACTTTGTCTTCCGCACCGCCTCCCGGGACAATGACCTGATCATCGACCACCCCGACTGGTTCTACTGGATCGACAAGGAAGCGGCCCCCGGCTTTCACCCACCCATGGTGGAGAAGGAGAAAAAACTCACCACAGTACAGGACAGGGTCTTGGATAACCTTTACAACAGCCCCGGGATTGAAGAATACTTGAGTAAATTCCGGCCCTCGCCGGAGCAGATTGATGCCGGCCGCTGGCAAAAGATAAAAGAGAGGCAGGCTGAAAGCGGCGAAAACATTCTCACCCTGATTGAAGAGGAGTTCGGGATTACCACTGTTCCCGGTTTTTCAGATATCATCAACGATCCCCAGCCACCCTGGACGGACGTGACCTACCTGCGGTATTATTTTGACCTCCACCCCAAAGCCCGGCAGTATGTGGCAGAAGAAAAATATCCCCCCTTCATCCTGCAGGACGGTGCCTGCCTCAACCTTTACCAGGGAGAGCAGTTGAATAAAGGGTTATGGGATTATATCGTGGGCGTCATCCCCTTTTACCAACAGGAGTACGGCATTGACGGGGCGCGGATCGACATGGGCCACGCGCTGCCCGCCACATTGATCCGGGAGATCCTCACCAAGGTCAGGGCCGGGGATCCCCATTTCATCTTCTGGTCCGAGGAGTTCTCCGCGGAAAATGCCGGCGCTGCCCGGGAGGGCGGGTTTGACTTTATCACCGGGAGCCTCTGGCACCTCTATAAATACCACCGGGCCGCCGGGTTCCAGCGGAAGCTCCTGCGCGAATCCTGGGCGGCGGAGCTCCCGGTGGCGGCCGCCCCGGAGACCGCCGACACCCCCCGCTTTGCCTGGCGGTTCGGGGATAAGCGCCTGGGGGAGCTTTTGCTCATGCTCAACTACTTCTTGCCCAACACTGTTCCATTTATCAACAACGGTTTGGAACTGGCGGAGATCCAGCCGATGAATTTGGGCCTGGACAATACGGAGGAGGGCCGGTTTGTCCTCGAGGCCACGGATCCGCTCTACGGCAAGCTGGCCTTTTTCGACCGGTACCGCCTGCACTGGCTGAACCCGGACCGCGACTGGATGGAGGAACTCCTGGCCAAAGCCGCGCGCCTGCGCGGGCTGTTCATCCACACCCTGGCGGCAAAGGAAAATTTCCTGCCGGAAATAAGTTGCAGTGTCAAAGATAAGAAGCTCCTCTTCCTCTGTTACCGCCTCCGGTTGCCGGAGGAACCGGCAGCAGAGGGAGAAGACGGGAGCCGGTTGTTCTTTCTGGCCAACAAGAACCTGGAGGAGCCGGTGGGAATCATTCTTGGGGAATTGTTGGCCAGCGGGGGCAAAACCAATATAAGCAAGGTCAAGGTGGTCTATGCCCACGGGGAAGAGCGGGATGAAGAGTGGCCGGCCGGAGATGGCTGGGAACTGGCGCCGGGAGAAGTTGTCATCGGGTATACCCTGCCATGAGGAGACCGGAGTTCCCCACGTTTCTTTGCTTTCTAGAGCGCCTGCCCGGCTTCTTCCTTGGCGGCTACAAAAGGATCTGGCTGAAAAAGACGGCGGCGATGGCGCCGAGGGCTACTATTAAGAGGCCTTTTTCGTAAAAAGCCAAGACTAGGGCGACGCCCATCCCAATAAGGGCGGAGGTTAAATCCCCTGTGGAATAAAGGATCGCCGGGAAAGTCATGGCCGCCAGGGCGGCGTAGGGGACATAATACAGGAAAGACCGGACAAAGCGGGAGGTAAGTCGCTTTTTAATGAAAGTCATCGGCAAGGCCCGCGGGATGTAGGTGACAACCGCCATTAGAAATACGGCTGCAAGGATTCTCGACATCTCAAACCTCCTCCCGGGGGAAGAAAACTGCCCCGGCCAGACAGGCGGCAAGGGTGGCAATGATCGTGCTCCACCCGGCGGAGACCTGCTTGAGGCCGGGAACCCACGTGAATAAGGAACTGATCGTAACAGCAATGGCCACTATTGCCAGGACAGCCCGGGATTTTTTGCCCCCCGGGACGATCAGTGCAATAAACATGGCATATAGGGCGATCCCCATGGCGTTCTGGACAAGCCCGGGCAAGACTGAAAAGACCACCGCCCCCAAAGCCGTTCCCAACGCCCAACCCCAATAGGGAAGGCAGATCAACCCTACCATATAGGAGAAGGAGATATCATCTTTCTCCAGGGCGGCCAGGGCAAAGGTCTCATCGGTGATCCCGAAAGAGATTAATGCCCGTTTCAGCATGGAGGTATTTGGAAGAAGCTTTTGCGAGAGGGCGAAGGACATCAAGAGGTAGCGGATGTTAATCACCAAAGTGGTCAGGGCGATCTCAAAGAGCGGCGCTCCTGCAATAATCAGTTTAGTGCCAGCAAATTGCCCGGCGGAAGTCAAATTGGTCAAGGAGATCAGGACAGCCAGGGAAGGCGGGATGCCGCCGCTGACGGCGAGGATGCCAAAGGTGAAAGCCACCGGGGCGTAACCAAGGGCAATCGGGACCCCTTTTTTAAGGCCGTAGCGAAAATCCGGATCACGAAAGAGCACGGTAACCGTAACCTCCAAAAAGGCGGGTTCTGATTTTACATCTTAAACCAATATATCACATCTGGAGGTTAAATTACAGATCTTTGAGGTTTTCCACCACTGCCTTGGGATGAACCCCGATTCCGTTGCCCGATCCTGTTGGCTAAAGCTCAAGCCTACCCCCGGAAATATCCGCCGCCAGCCTACGGATCTTCCTTTCGATCTGTTCAATCACGGTTTTAAATTCCGGATCGCTTTTTCCCACCGGATCCTCTAACCCCCAGTCTTCCCGGTGCTTACACGGGAGATAAGGGCAAGTTACGTTACACCCCATCGTCACTACCACATCAACCGGTGGTAACGCTTCGATTGGTTTGGGAAATTGTGTCTGCTCCAGATCAATCCCGTATAATTCTTGCATCAGCCGCACCGCATCGGGATTGATCCGGTCTTTTGGTTCCGTACCCGCCGAATAGCTTTCGAAAACATCCCCAGCTAAGTGTTTGCCCAGGGTTTCCGCAATCTGGCTCCGGCAGGAGTTATGGACACAAACAAAGGCCACCTTGGGCTTTGGTTTAGAAGGGGACATTCCCGATGCACCTTCGCTTTACTTCTTTTTTTTCTTTAAACCTGCAAAGAACCGGCGTAAATTTTCCGGCAGTTTATACTCCTGTCGGGGTGCTGAGTCCTGAAGCTGTCCCCCATAAACAGCTTCCAAAATCGCATTAATAATCAACGCTTTCGGCGGTTCCGTATACTCGACCCCTTGATAAACCCAGACCCGGCAGTCAACCTCATCACCGCACAGATCCCCACATTCCCGGCAAGAACTTTCTTTAATCCCAGGAATAAGATCAATTCCGTTGATCCGGATCGTCGGCGAGCTAATAAACCGGTACTTCTCCGCCAACTCGGGGGAGGTAATGTTGATTTTATTGATGACAATCGCAAAACCTGCCGCCTCTAAAACACCGGATACTTCGGCCAAAGCTTCCTCCAGGTTCCTTTCTGTCCCTTGGCACCGGCCACAAATACTTAAATCAAGATAAAGAAAATCAATGACTAACTGCTTTTTTTCCTGCTTACCGCCGCAACAGCCGCCTCCACACGCGCAGCAACCATTATATTCATGATCATTCATACCCCTCACCCCTGTCCTGTTTTTCCAGAAGCACCTTAATCTTCTTAGGCTTTAACACCTTTCCGTAAGAAACCACCTTTTCATTAATTACTAAGGCGGGAGTAGACATGACGCCGTAAGCCATAATGTCCTGGAAATCAGTGACTTTCACAATTTCCGCTTCCATTTCCAGTTCTTCTAAGGCCTTCTCAGTGTTTTCCGTAAGCGTAACACAATTTTTGCATCCCGACCCCAGAATCTTGATGCTCATTGCACCCTCATTAAATGATTGCTTTTCTTCGCCGGTAGCACAGCAACCATCAGCGCAACCATAGTTTTCAGTCTCCTCGATTATCCCCCTATTACAACAGCCACTCGTTTTTTTCCCACTAAACAAGTTGCTGAAAAAGCCTTTTTTCTTACTCATTATGCATCCCCTGGTACTGCCAATGTTCTCTCTACATAAAAAGAGTTCCGAAGATATTAAAAGCATAACCGATGAGGATGATGCCAAAAGTGACAAGCCCCACAAAGATCGCGAGCAGCTTCATCTTAACGACTTTCTTAAGCATAATCATCGAAGGCAGTGAAAGGGTGGTTACCCCCATCATGAAGGACAAAACCGTTCCTAAACCGACTCCTTTGGCAACTAAGGCTTCGGCAATCGGTAACGTCCCAAAGATATCGGCGTAGATCGGCACCCCAACCACAGCAGCAATTAGAACTGAGTACCATTTGTCCTGACCAAGGACGGCACTAATCATCGATTCCGGGATATAATTGTGAATGGCGGCGCCGATCCCCACTCCGATAAAAATATAGGGCCAGACCTTTTTGATGATCGTTGATACTTCACCCAAGGCAAACGCCCAGCGGTCGCCAACCGTCAAATATTCCTCTTCGATTTCAAGGAGCCTATTTTTACTAAAAACAAAGGGCTCCACATACTTTTCCAACTTTAATTTACTGATCATCGTTCCGCCAATTACGGCGAGGACCACACCAACGACCACGTACGCGATGGCGATCTTCAAATTAAAGACACTCGCCAGTAGGAGAATGGAAGCCAAATCAACCATGGGCGAGGAGATTAAAAAGGAAAAAGTAACGCCAATCGGGAGGCCGGCGCTGGTAAAACCGATAAATATGGGGATGGAGGAACAGGAACAAAAAGGCGTGATCGTTCCCAGTAAAGCGGCTAGGATATTGGCGGAAAAACCGCTGAAACGGCCTAAGATTTTCCTCGTCCGTTCCGGCGGGAAGAAGCTTTGGATATAAGAGATCCCAAAGATCAAAACTGAAAGGAGGATAAAGATTTTTATTACATCATAGATGAAAAAATGAATACTCCCACCCAATCCGCTATTGATGTCTAAACCAAAAACTTTGGTCATTAGCACAGTTACTAATTCATGCAGCCACTGCATTTTGAGTAATTGATTATTTAACCAGGTAAGGATGAACACTAGACCAGCCCCTTTAATTTAATTCACAAATTGGCTTTGCTTTTCAACGTTAGCGTCAATTCTCTTGAGAAACTGTTGGAGCGTTTCCAAAGCATCCCGGTTAATTGAATACCTCATCCAGACACCGTCGCGTCTACTGTTGACTAAACCGCTCTCACTCAAGATTTTCATGTGGTAGGAGAGGGTGGGCTGGGTAATCTGGAATTCCTCCAGGATTTCACAGGCGCAAAGTTCTCCAGCAGAGAGCATCGCAAAAATCTTGACCCGGGTTTCATCCCCCAGCGCTTTCATTAATTGAGCATATTTCACGTAATTCGTTGCCAAGAGATTTACCTCCATTGACGCGTTTATAAGCACATAGACGTTTATCTATGTTCTGCATTATACGCCAGACATAGATAAGTGTCAATGTCTATAAGTGAATTATTTGTAAAAAATCCTGCCGCTCGTAAGAGCGGCAGGATTCTAATTGTTTGAGGACTCCAGCATAACTTAAACAGCCGGATCATGAACCGTCTCCGTGGATTTACGCATATCATCGTCAAAATCCGGTTTGCACCCGGGGGAGGGAAAAGTGATAATACTCATCCACAGCGGCAAAAAAGGCCTCTATATTCTCCCATTTCGCAAGGGGCGGCAGGTCGCAGCCGGAAGAGATGATGAAGTTCGGGTATTCACCACATTCGTTTAGCAAGGACAAGGTGGCTGCCCGTACGGATTCAGGGGAACCGGTGAGGAATTGCCCGGCGGGATCGATATTCCCCATGACGATCTTATCCACCGGGATCTTCGGCAGTATTTCCCCCATTTTGATGGCGTTTCCAAAATGATATGCGGCCGCGCCGGTCACGAGTACAGAATCAATAATCTTAATTGCGGTAGCACCGCAGTTATGGTAGATAACGATAAAGCTTTCGTCTTGGACAGCCTCAACAATCTGTTTAATGTAGTCGGAGGAAAACTCGGCAGCGAGTGCCGGGGAAAGTAGCCCGGCCAATGGTTCTGCTATGATAACGCCGTTGGCGCCGGCCACTTTGTAGGCCTGGCAATAGGCGATAATGAATTCTGTCGCCTTTGTCAATACCAGGTGAACCATGGCCGGTTCCTCATAGCAATAGATCATTGCTTCATTAACACCCAACAGGCGCCCGGCCAGGGAAAAGGAACCGATTACACAGGGAAATACCGGCCGGTCCTGGATCAAATCTGTTGCCTTCTTGATTCCTTCAATATACAATCCTGTCCGGCCGGCGCCAATTTTGGGGATTGCGAGCGCTTGGGCCTCTTCATAGGTGGAAATTGTTTTCCCGGTTATCGTCGGTACCTCATTACCGGAAAAGCGTATCTCCGCCCCAAAACACTCCGCTTCTACCGACAAATCCATAAAACCGACGGCGGCAGCGGCGTCGGTGCGCTCTGCAATAATCTTCATTCCTTCCGCTTGCCGGTTGCTGTCGGAAATGAGTGTCCGCACATCTATACCCATGATTTGAATTACGGGAAAGGAAAGGAGGGGCATTGCTTTCTTTTTCGGGAAATTTCTCATACTTTTAAGCCATTCGTACATATTCATCCATGGTCACCTTTTCCGTATATTATCGCCGGTCTTAACCATCACAATAGGGAAGCATGAGGATGGACAATTTTTGTTTTTCCTAAAGACCAGCATAATATAGTATATAGGGAATCCGGCTCCCCGTATTGTAATAAATTGTTCTTTGTTATAAAATATTGTGGCCCGCTATTAAGATTTATTGACAATCTCTTTACCAATGCGTTTCATAGGAAGAAGTATGGAGATGAGTCCTTGACATGAGCCTTTTTTTGGCTTAAGATCCTGTTTAAGAGGAATGCCGGTTTTGGGTTACCGGCCCGGCCGGCGCCTGCGGCACGCCCGCGGGAATGATAAAACAATAGAAAGCACCTGACAGGGAAGAACTTCTGACCTGGAAGGGACAAGAGGAGAAAAACCATAACTATAGGCGCCAGTACTATAGTTATCGAATTGCTCCGCCCCCTTTCCAGGGGGCGGTTTTTTTCTGCACTTTTCGCCAGCCCTGTGTAATTTAGGCGGAGAGATTTGGAACGCAAAAGGAGAGCGTCATGGAGAAGAAGCTGAAAGGGCTATTGGCCAAACTCTACAGGAAAAACTTTCTGGAAAAACCAGAACTCCTGTATTTACTGGAGAACATCACTTACCGGGATGCCGGCCTGCTCTTTGCCTATGCCCGGAAAACCAGGGTCAAGACTTACCAGAGAAAAGTATACCTCCGGTCCGTGGTGGAGTTCTCCAACCATTGCCGGAATAACTGTTGGTACTGCGGGATCAGGAGGGAGAACAAAAAAGTTGAGCGGTACCGGCTCCCGCCCGAAACGATCCTGGCTTGTTGTGCTTCGGCTTACCAGGCCGGTTACCGGACAATCGTCCTCCAGAGCGGTGAGGATGAGTTTTATACCGCTGCCGTCCTGGCGGACCTCATCCAAACGATAAAAAGGGAATACCCCGGGATGGCAGTCACCCTCTCGATTGGCGAAGCTTCGCGCGAGAAGTATTACCGGCTTTACCAGGCGGGCGCCGACCGGTTCTTGTTGCGCCATGAGACCATCGCCACGGACCTCTATGAAAGATACCACCCGGGAATGAACCTCCAGCAGCGGTTGCAGTGCCTGAAAGAACTGAAAGAGATTGGTTTTCAGACGGGCGCCGGTTTTATTGTCGGCCTCCCCGGGCAGACCAATGAGATCCTCGCGGAGGAGCTTTTATTCTTAACGGAATTCAGCCCGGATATGGTGGGAATCGGACCGCTCATCCCCCACCCGGAGACACCCCTGGGGAAGAGCCCCGCCGGTTCGGTGGAGAAAACCGTAATCTTGCTGGCGTTAATCCGGTTGCTCCTGCCGGAGGTCCTCTTGCCGGTGACCACGGCCGTCAACACCCTGGATAAATACGGCTGGGAGAAGGGACTGGCCGCCGGGGCCAATGTCATTATGCCGGTGGTCTCGCCCGCTGAGTGCAGGAGGAAGTATGAGATCTACAAGAACAAAGCCGGTGTTGATTACGCCGCTTTACCGGAGATCAAAAAGAGAGTAGAAAACGCCGGGTTTGAATTGGATATGTCCAGGGGCGACCATTGTAAACGGCTGCGGCCGGCGGCGATTATATAAGATTATTATAAAGGGGGATAAAGATGCGGGATTTTATTGATGAAGAAAGGATTGCCAGCCTGCTGGAGGGAACGGTGGACCCCGATCCGCAAAAGATCCGGGATATCCTGGCCAAATCCAGGAGCAAGGAACGGCTGGAACCGGAAGAGACCGCCGCCCTGCTCCAGGTGGAGGACCCGGAGTTGCTGGCGGAAATGTACCAAACAGCCGGGGAAGTGAAGAATGCCGTTTACGGCAACAGGATCGTCTTTTTTGCCCCCCTCTACGTGGGGAACAAATGTATAAACAACTGCATTTATTGCGGGTTCCGGCGGACAAATGAGGCTGTGCAAAGGCATACCCTCTCCCTTGACGAACTGGAAGCGGAAGTCCGCACCCTGATCAACCAGGGGCAGAAGCGTTTGATCCTGGTCTTCGGGGAACACCCGGCGTATAATGCAGACTTCATCTGTGAGTGTATTGAGAAAGCTTACAGCACCAAAGAGGGGCGCGGGGAGATCCGCCGGGTCAACATCAACGCCGCCCCCATGGAGGTAGATGAATACAAGAAGCT
The DNA here is from genome assembly GCA_012727895.1 of Bacillota bacterium. Classification (GTDB taxonomy): domain Bacteria; phylum Bacillota; class UBA4882; order UBA10575; family UBA10575; genus JAAYGG01. Next base: position 2,380 of record JAAYGG010000142.1, on the reverse strand, counting down.
GCACGAGACCGGGATCGGCACTTTCCAGATCTTCCAGGAGACCTACCACCGTAAGACCTATGCCGCGGTCCACCCGGCTGGGGACAAGAAAAGCGATTTCCAGTGGCGCCTCTACGGGCTGGACCGGGCGATGGAGGCCGGGATTGACGATGTGGGGATCGGGGCCCTTTTCGGCCTTTACGACTGGAAGTTTGAGGTGATGGGCCTCATCTTCCACTCCATCCACCTGGAAGAAAGGTTCGGGGTCGGGCCCCACACCATCTCCGTGCCCAGGATTGAACCGGCGATCAATACCCCCTTTGCTTCTGCCCGCGAGAAAAACAGGTACTATGTGCCGGACGAAGATTTTAAGAAAGTAGTGGCAGTTATCCGCCTCTCCGTGCCCTATACCGGGCTGATCCTCACCGCCAGGGAACCGGCGGCAATCCGGAGGGAGCTCATCCCTCTTGGGGTAAGCCAGATTGACGCCGGTTCCCGGATTGGTATTGGCGGCTACCAAAAAAGCGCCGATGGGTATCTCCCGGAAAAAGAACAATTCCAGTTGGGGGATATCCGTTCCCTGGATGAGGTGATCGCAGAAATGTGCGAGATGGGATATATCCCCTCCTTCTGTACAGCCGACTACCGGTGCGGGCGGACCGGCGAGGATTTTATGGCCTTGGCCCGGCCGGGGCTGATCCAGAAGTTCTGTATACCCAACGCCATCTTGACTTTCAAGGAATACCTGCTGGATTACGCCTCGGAAAAAACCCGGGCCGCCGGGGAAGAGGTGATAAAGAAGACCCTCGCCGAGATGGGTAAGGACAATCCCCTCCGTAGAAAGATGGTTGAAGAGAAACTCCGGGAGATTGAAGCAGGTAAGCGGGACGTTTATGTTTAAGAATATACCTTAATTCAGCAAAGGCTGGTGCAGGCCATGGATAAAACTCCTAGTTCCAACCGGATCACCATTGCGTTCTACGGCAGGAGGAATGCGGGCAAATCCCAACTCCTAAACGGCATCACCGGGCAGGAGGTGGCGGTGGTCTCCCCGGTCCCGGGAACCACCACCGACCCGGTGAAAAAGGCCATGGAGTTTCATCCCCTTGGCCCGGTGCTCTTTATTGATACCGCCGGCCTTGATGATGAGGGGGAATTGGGCCGGCGCCGGGTGGAAAAGACCCGGCAGGTAATCGAAGGGACGGATTTTGCCGTCTATGTCATGGATATCAACGACCCCGGGGAGGAGGAGTACCGGAGGACAACAGACCGGTTTCGAGAGCTGAAGATCCCATATCTAACGGTGATCAATAAAACTGATACCGCCGGCAGCCGGCGGTTGGCCACGATGAAAGCCAACTACCCGGAGGCCGTCTTCCTCTCCGCCGTTGACCCCGGCGATCTGGAGAGGTTTAAAAGGATACTGGTTGAGAAGATCCGGAACTCCGTGAAGGAGGAAGAACCGCCGCTCGTTGGGGACCTGGTCCCTTACAACGGCAAGGTGGTCCTGGTCGTCCCCATCGACGCGCAGGCCCCAAAGGGCCGGCTCATCCTCCCGCAAGTGCAGGTGATCCGGGACTGCCTCGACCACGGGATCAAAAGCTATGTGGTGCGCGATACCGAGCTGGCCTCCGCTTTGGAGGATCTGGACGGCATCGACTTGGTGATCACCGACTCCCAGGCCTTTAAGGAGGTGGCCCGGATCGTCCCGGAATCCATCAAGTTAACCTCCTTTTCGATCCTCTTTGCCCGGCACAAGGGGGATTTTGCCACCCTGCTGGTGGGGATCAAAAGCCTGGAGCAACTCCCCGACCCGGCCCGGATCCTGATCGCCGAAAACTGCACGCATAACCCCGGGTGTGAAGATATCGGCCGGGTTAAGATCCAGGCCTTACTACGGAAGAATTTACCGCAGCGATTGGAGATTAAGACCATCGGCGGCAAGGAGCTTCCTGCTGATTTAAGCCAATACGACCTGGTGATCCATTGCGGGGGTTGCATGCTGAACCACCGGGCGATGCAAAGCCGGTTGCTTCTCTTCCGCGAACACGATATCCCGGTGACCAACTACGGGATGGTCCTGGCTTATTTCAACGGTATTCTGGAACGGGCAACGGAGATTTTTAAAGTGTGAATGCGTGAATTAAGGAAGCTGACTGATAGTTGTGAACGGAAAACGCTGGAAATGCGAGATTAACTGCGTATTTCCGGCGTTTTTTTCTTCAGTTTTTGTACCGATTACATCTACTATTCCTTTGAAAACCTTGTCGAAAAGGGGTCTATGTTATAATTCCGGACATGATGATAAGATAGAAGCATAATGAAAAGGAGAGAAAATCATGTCCAAAATCCGCCAACAATATGATGAGGATTTCCGCAAGAATGTGGTCAAGCTCAGTTA
>JAAYGG010000141.1 GCA_012727895.1 Bacillota bacterium | reverse complement strand
GTTTAAAATATTTTATTGCCCCTTCGTAATCACCCTGGGAATAATAAACCGCTGCGATATTGTTATAGGGATAGACCACAGCGGGGTATAATTCAATGATCTTTTCGGAGACTTCAATTATATAATTATAATTGCCCGCGTTTTCATCTTCCAAGTTAAAATAAGCATACAGCCTGCCCTGAATATTCTCCAACATGAAGCCGAAACCGTCGTCCAGTTTTTCCCCGTTGTGCCACAGCCAGTTATTCCCGTTCCCGGACGAGATATTTAAGACCTCGAGCAAGGCGTCTTTTTGTTCTTCATACCTTGCCACTACGCCCAAGACATGAACCTTTCCAAAATGCATATCCAACCGGTCCGGGTATCTTTTTAACCCTTCGTCCAGATAATCCAAGGCCAGGCCAATATGCTCCTCGTCGTAATAAGTATCATAATACATATAGCCTGATATTTCCCCGGTTTCAGGATCTTTAAGGGCCATTGCTTCTTTATCTTCCGGCGGGTGCGTGCCTATTCTTACTCCCTCCCGCCGGCCGAGGTTGAAATAGTAGTTAAAATAGGCGATATAGAGTTCGGGGTCTTGCGGGGCAATCTCTTCCCACTTGGCAAGGTGCTGGGATAGTTCCTCATATTCCCCGCGCATCAATAAGTCCACATATGTATCTTTGAGATCCGAAGCCATTAGCGGTAATGCCGTTGTTAGCAGGAATAAAAAGACAAGCAGAAAAAAATGGCCTTTTTTATAAGACATATACCGGCCCCCCTTTACTCTTAATTACCGGCTTATTTTCAAAATATTCCCCCAGGTTCTCTTTAGCTTTCTCTTTAAAAATAGAAATTCCTGTCTAAAGAGGGAGAATATTTTTTCAAAAGCCATTAAATATAAAAATACTCTCGTCCTTGAAAATTTGACAAAGGTTATATATGATAAAGCCAAAAGATGCAAAAATCCCGTGGGGAGCAGTTGAATAGGAAGTGCTATCATCCACCCCCTCGCCAATGGGCCTTGATGCAGAGAATCTACCCGGGAGGAATCAGCATGCTGAAGACCAACCTCAAAACAGTGCCGCTAAAGGATGTCCGCCTTGGCAACGGGTTACTGGGGCGAAAAAACGAACTGATCCGGAAAGAAGTCCTTCCTTACCAGTGGAAAGCGTTGAACAACGAAATCCCCGGCGCTGACCAGAGCAGTGCCGTGGAAAATTTCCGGATTGCCGCCGGGGAAGCCCGGGGAAAATTTACGGGCATGGTTTTTCAAGACAGCGACCTCTATAAATGGCTGGAAGCAGTAGCTTATACCCTGGCGACCCATCCGGAAAAAGAACTGGAGGACCTGGCCGACAGCGCCATTGACCTGATTGAAAAAGCCCAGCAACCCGACGGCTACCTGAATACCTACTTTACCATTGCCGAACCGGAGAAGCGCTGGACCAATCTGGCGGAATGCCATGAACTCTACTGCGCGGGTCATTTGATCGAAGCCGCCGTCGCCTACTACCAGGCCACCGGGAAAAGAAAACTGCTGGATGTCGCCGTTCGCTTTGCCGATCACATTGATGACAAATTCGGCCCGGACCCCGGCAAGCTAAGGGGGTACCCCGGGCACCAGGAGATCGAACTGGCCCTGGTCAAACTGTATGAGGTCACCGGTGAAGAGAGGTATTTAAGGCTGGCCCGGTATTTCCTGGAGGAACGTGGGCGGGAGCCGCATTACTTTGACCTGGAATGGGAAAAGCGGGGCCGGACTGGCTTCTGGCCCAGCTCAGGCACGGAACCGGATCGGGGAAAAGAATATTTCCAGGCCCACAAGCCCGTCCTCGATCAGGAAGCCGCTGTCGGCCACGCCGTCCGGGCCTTATATATGTACAGCGCAATGGCGGACGTGGCCGGGTACGCCCTGGCCGGGGCCGGCGATGGGAGTTGGCTTGCGGCCTGCCGGAAACTCTGGGAGAATGTCACCAAAAAACAGATGTACATCACCGGCGGTGTTGGTTCCGATGTCTACAGCGAAGCCTTTACCTTTGACTATGATCTCCCGGATGATACCGCTTACGCCGAAACCTGCGCCGCAATAGCCCTCGTTTTCTTTGCCTGGCGCATGCTGCAGTTACAACCGGCGGCCGAGTACGCCGATGTCATGGAAAGAGCCCTTTATAACGGGGTCTTAAGCGGAATGGCCGAAGACGGGAAGAGTTTCTTCTACGTCAACCCGTTGGCGGTCCACCCGGAGACCTGCACCAGAAGGTACGACCACCGGCACGTGAAACCGGTCCGGCAGAAATGGTTCGGCTGCGCCTGCTGTCCCCCGAATTTGGCCCGCCTTTTTGCTTCCATCGGCAGTTATAT
>JAAYGG010000022.1 GCA_012727895.1 Bacillota bacterium | reverse complement strand
GCAAATATAATGCAATGGGTTATGAGTAACCCCCAATTTTTCCCTGAAGCCAAATCGTCTTTTGCGGCTGGTGCGGATGGTTGGTTAGTTGCGTATGCTATGGCAAGAAGTTGCGTAGTTGTTACTCTTGAACAATATGATCGATATATTAAACGAAAAATTCCTATCCCTAATGTATGCACTTATTTCAGAGTCCCTTACATTGATACTTTCGCTATGCTACGCAAATTAGGAGTAAAGTTTAATTAGCAACTTTATGTATGTTTACCCTCGCATAAATCAATCGAAGGTATTTATCTTAAATAAACAAAAACCCGGAGTCACATCCGGGTTTTAAAATTATGCTTACTTTTCCTATATCGAGCGTACTTACATTATGGTGGAGGCGGGGGGAATCGAACCCCCGTCCGAAGAGCCAACCACGGAAACTTCTCCGGGCGCAGCCGGATGGTGATTTTTTCGTCGCCGGGCGCGCATCCGGCACGCCACCCTTTGACCAAGCCCGTTTGTCTTAACCTGTCTCCCCGGGCAAAGAGACAGGGGCAATCCGGTTTAGTCGACGCCCACCCCGGATTCCCGGATAAAATCCGGTTAGGACGGCTGCTTTATATTAAGCAGCGAGTGCCAGCTGTGCCAGTTGATCGTTGGCGTTTATCTTTGGTTGCCGCTTTTTAACGAGGCTCGGCGCCTCGGCCCGCTATCTCCGCCGTTCTGCTCCCCGTCGAAACCTGTCGCCCCCTTTTTCCCATTCCAATCTATATTATATACGATCAAGAGAGTTTTGACAAACAGCCGGTTTAGCCATGCAGCAGGCCAGTACAGCGCTGAGCAGCCTACCGTGTGTCAGTTATCCTCTTGCAAAACTCTCAAGACTTACCTGTTTTCCAGCCGTACGGCCCTTGCCATCTCCCGTTCCGCGTCCCTGCGGGCGATATCCCGGCGTTTGTCATAGAGTTTTTTCCCGCGCGCCAGGGCCAGTTCGACCTTGACCCGGTTATTCTTGTCGAAGTAGAGAGAAAGGGGGACCAGGGTCATCCCTTTCTCCTTTGTCTTCCCGATCAACCGCAGGATCTCCCTTTTATGCAGGAGCAGTTTCCGCGGGCGCAGGGGGTCGTGGTTGAAACGGTTTCCCGCTTCGTAGGGGCTGATGTGACAGTTATAAAGAAAAACCTCGCCTTTGTCAATCGCGGCATAGCTCTCGTTTAAATTGCCTTTTCCCTGGCGTAAAGATTTTACCTCTGTTCCTTTGAGGGCAATCCCGGCCTCAAAGGTCTCTTCGATAAAATATTCATGCCTGGCCCGCCGGTTTACTGTGATTTTCCGGGGTTCCATGGTTTTCTCCTCTCCCCAAGTTATCAACTCTCCCGGCAAAATTTTTATGCCTGGGAGAGCATGGCCAGCCGGTGGGTATCCCTGGCAATCACCAACTCTTCATCGGTCGGGATGACCAGGACCCTAATTTTCGAGTCGGGGGCGCTCAGATCTGTCGGCTCGAAAATGGTCTGTTCCAGCTTCGTGCGGTTCAGGGCGTAATCCAGCTTCACCCCCATGAACTCCAGTTCCTTGCAGACATCTTCCCGGAGCTGGAACTCGTTTTCGCCAATACCGGCTGTAAAGACCAGGGCGTCAAGGCCCTTTAAGGCCGCATAGTAAGCGCCGGTATACTTGACAACCCGGTAGACAAAGATTTCATAAGCGATCCGGGCATCCTCTTCTCCTTTGGCAATGGCCTTATAAACGTCGCGCATATCCGAGTAACCGCACATCCCCAGTAAACCCGATTTTTTATTTAGATAGTCCACCGCTTCTTCCACCGTTATCCCTTTTGCGCGGCAAAGAACAGGAAAGACCGCCGGGTCAATATCCCCGGATCTGGTGCCCATTACGAGCCCTTCCAAGGGAGTGAAGCCCATGGAAGTGTCGATGACTTTCCCGCCGTCAATCGCCGCCATACTGCAGCCATTCCCCAGGTGCATGGTGATGAGTTTTAACTCCTCCGCCGGCCGGTTCAAGAATTTCGCGGCGCATTCGGATATATACCGGTGGGATGTGCCGTGAAAACCGTAACGGCGAATCCGGTGCTTGCGGTAAAGCTCAAAAGGAAGCGCATAGAGGTACGCCTTTTTCGGCATGGTCTGGTGAAAAGCCGTGTCAAAGACCGCTACCTGAACCACGCCGGGCATCAGTTTCCGGCAGGCCTGGATCCCCATCATATTCGGCGGCATATGCAGCGGGCCCAACTCTTTCAACTCTTCCAGCTTGGCAAAGACCTCTTCGTCAATGACTACCGACTCTTTATAGTATTCGGCGCCGTGGAGGACCCGGTGACCAACCGCATTGATCGCTGCCAAGTCGGGGAGGACTCCGTGCTTGGGATCGGTAAGAAGGTTCAGGACGATTTGCAAAGCCGCCTCGTGGTTCACTATCTCCATATCCTTGGTGTATCTCTCTGCACCCTTTTTATTGTGGCTGATCTTTGCCGTCCCGGTAGGAACACCGATCCTTTCCACTCGCCCGTAGGCGAGAGCTTCTTCTTTCTCCATGGCAAAAAGTTTGTACCGCAGTGAAGAACTGCCGCTATTCAGGACCAAAATGTTCACCGTATTCACCTCTTTATTTTTCCATCTTCTATGCGGTCGGCCACAAGCCGGTTTTTTAATGAAAGGCAGGATTCCCCTACCTTCTATTATACCGTAAAGACCGGGCTTAACAAGGGAAAAAGAACTTTTTCGCCATCTTTTAATATTTTTACATTTAGTCTAATCCTCTTATAGCTTTGAATATATTGCCCAAAACAAAATGGCCGTACGGCCATTTTGTTTTGGAATATGCAAGGCACACAAGGCGTTCAAGGCCACGTCTCAATTAAGAAACCGATTCTGTAACTTCCTCTTCTGCTTTATCCTCTTCCACCAGGGTATTTATTTTGAAGACTTCACACTGGTGACACATGGCCCGTTTCTCCATCACTGAACCCTGGGGGATCCCCTCACGGCCCAAGGTATTCGGGATCAACCAGCATTTTTCTTCCTTAGACTGGTAGGCCGGGCACTCGATGTAGTTGCATTCCCAGTAACGCCAGCAACGCTGGAAGTTGGAGATGACCTTGAAGCGTCCGACCAACGCGGTCAGGTAATCGGCCATTTCCACCAGTTCCATGGCGGACTTGGCCAGGTTTTCCATGGTTTGCCGCTGCTGTTCGGCTGCGGAGGCCACCTGTTGGGCGCCGATCGCGTTTCTGCTGGCAATCTGCTCCACACCCTCCATCGTGCTGCTCATCTCCTGGCTGCTGGCTGCCTGTTGCTCGGAGGCTGCGGCGATCTCCTGGATCGTCTGGACCGTCTGGTTAATTGAACTCAGGATGGCGTCAAAGGCCTCGTTGGCCTGGATCGCCAGGCTGGCGCCTTCCTCCACGGCCCGGGTCCCGCTTTCCATGGCTTCCACCGCGGATTTGGTCTCTTTCTGAATCTCACTGATCATCTGGGTAATCTGGATTGTTGACTGGGTGGTCTGCTCGGCCAGGGCCCGGACTTCATCGGCGACCACGGAGAAACCCCGCCCGTGTTCACCGGCACGGGCCGCCTCAATCGCAGCATTCAAAGCCAAGAGGTTTGTCTGCCGGGAGATCCCGCGGATCACGTCGATAATCTTCCCAATCTCCTGGGAACGGGCCCCCAGTTTCATAACAACCGCGGCCGAGTTATCCACGGTCTCTTTAACCTGGATAATCTTCTCCCGGACGCTCTGGATGATCTCACCGCCGCTCTTAGAGCTCTCCGCCGCCTTGGCCGATGAGGCCGCCGCTTTTTGTGCTTCCGCCGCTACTTCCTGGGCGGTCACCGCCATTTGCTGTGCCGCCATGGCACTCTGTTTAATGTGGAGCGATTGCTCCTCCGTTCCCTTGGCAATGGTATCAATGGTACTGGAGATCTCCTGGGTGGAGAGGTTGGCCTCTTCCACCATGGCCGACATGTCCTGGGAAGCCTGGGCCACCCTCTCGGCAGCGTCCAGGTTTTCTTGGAGGATATCCCGCATGTTTTTCATCATTTGGTTCATGGTGTTGCCAAGGACATAAAACTCGTCGCGGGTCGTAAATTCCGCCTTCCCGCTCAGGTTGTTATCGGCGATCTCTTCCGCCAGTTGGTTGATTATATAAATGGGTTCCAGGATATACTTGTTCAGGAATAAACTAAGCAGGTAAAGGAGGACACCAATAATCACCAGTTGTAATAAATAAGGCCAAACTCCGGGAAGCTTCAGCCAAATCAAACGACTGGCTACGCCGAAAAAAAGTAGAGATATAACTGCTACAAGTAAGAAGCGTTGCTTGATACTGAAGAGTTTCACTGAGATCCCTCCCTTGCGCTCTTCGGCACAGGATTCGCAAATCTCTTGCTACTTCTACACTAGACTAAATTATTCCTCCTTTTCGAGGAGGACAATTCGCTCTTATTCCCTGGGAAAAAACGGGTTGAAAAAAAGCACTCCCACTATGGGAGTTAAAACAGGTTCGCAATGATTGCCACCAGGAAAAAGGCTACCGCCAAACCGGTGGTGAGTTTCTCCAAGAAACGCTCCAATCCCTTATTCTTCCCAAAAAACAGTTGCCCGCCGCCACCAATGGAGCCCAAGCCTTCACCTTTGCTGGGCTGGATGATGATGACGACAATCAGCAGAAGCGAAATCAGCAACAACAACAGAGAAAATATATTCATTTTTTTCCCCCTACGATTTCCATAATCCTTGCATTTATTTTAACACATACTCCAGGGGTTTCTCAAGTGTTTTTCGTAAACCGGCAAAGGCCGCGAGGTAAAATTAGCACCCGGTATAGACGGAAATCCCCAGGGAATAATAGAAAGTAAAGAGAAAAGGAGGTTGCTTAAGGCATTGGAAGGAATTCAACCGGCCACTTCACCCCCGCGGGAAATCACCACAACCGTCTCCAATCTCAGTAATTTCCAGGGAACATTTAACACGGACAAAGCAGGTTTTAATGAAAGAATGCCGGGACACCGTACCGACCACACCATGGTCTTCCGCCAGCAGCCGCGAACGGTAAAACAGGTCGGGGCGGGGATCGGCCTTCCCTACGAAACCCGTTTGGAAATGGCGTTAATGCTCGACGACCATCTCTGTTCCCTCACCGTGGCCCTGCACCAATACAATAAACACCACTGGCTGACCGAGGGGGCAGAATCATTTCTCAGCCTCCACCACCTGCTTGAAGAGCACATTGATAAAACGCAAAAGCACATTGATATGATTGGGGAGCGCATCGCCCGGCTGGGCGGGGTCCCCACCGCCCACCCGGAAACCCAGCACCAACTCTCCTATATCAAGCATGAGGTGGAAGGCAGGTACACAATGCGGGATTTTCTCCGCAACGACTTGGAGCATGAATTAAAGATCCAGGAGATGCTGCGGAAACAGATCAAGCGGGCCCATGAATTGCAGGATTTCGGCACCGTCGAAGTATTGGAAGAAGTCCTGCTGGACCGGGAGGACCTTGGCTATCACTTGTACAGCGTGCTGGAGGATGATACCCTGACCCGGGGCATGCAACACCTGCTCCACGAGAAGGGGAATATCAGCGGCGACCAGCAGTTTCCTCCTGCTTCCAAACTACAATAGGAAAGAAGGAGGTGAAAAAGGAGAGAGGCCCCAGAGCCTCTCTCCTTTTTTTCAGCCAAGCCGGTCTTGGCGGTTCACGTTCCCCGCCGGCTTATAGGTGCAAAAATACTTTTTTACCGCGGTAGACCGCTTCTTTTTGGAGGTAATCTTCAATCCGCAGCAACTGGTTGTATTTGGCCACCCGGTCTGTGCGTGACGGCGCCCCGGTCTTGATCTGACCGGCGTTGACCGCCACCGCAATATCGGCGATGGTGCTGTCCTCCGTCTCCCCGGAACGGTGGGAGATAACCGCGGTGTAACCCGCCCGCCGGGCCATCTCGATGGCGTTCAGGGTCTCGGTGAGGGTGCCGATCTGGTTGACCTTGATCAGGATGGAGTTGGCGACGCCCATCTCAATCCCCTTGGCCAGCCGCGCGGTATTGGTGACAAAGAGGTCATCCCCGACAAGCTGGACCTTTTTCCCCAGCCTCTTCGTCAATTCCAGCCAGCCGTCCCATTCTTCCTCGCTCAACGGGTCCTCAATGGAATAAACCGGGTAGGCGTTAATCAGTTTCTCATAGAGATCAATCATTTCCCCGGTATCCCTGGTCACGCCTTCACCGGCAAAAACGTAGCGCCCGTCCTTAAAGAGTTCGGTGGAGGCCACGTCGAGGGCGAGCACGACATCATCGCCCGGCTTGTACCCGGCCTTCTCTACGGCCTTGAGGATAACCTCAATCGTCTCCTCGTTGGTCTTTAAATTCGGGGCGAACCCACCCTCGTCGCCAACGGCCGTGTTGAGCCCGGCCTCTTTCAAGACGGCTTTCAAGGAATGGAAGACCTCCGCGCCCATGCGCAGGGCTTCGGAGAAAGACGGCGTCCCGACCGGCATAATCATGAACTCCTGAATATCAACGGTGTTGTCCGCATGCTTCCCGCCGTTCAAGATATTCATCATTGGGACCGGGAGTTCTTTGGCGTTCACCCCGCCCAGGTAGCGGAAGAGCGGTAGCCCCAGCGCGCCGGCGGCGGCTTTGGCAACCGCCAGCGAAACCCCGAGGATGGCATTGGCCCCCAGTTTGCCCTTGTTGGGAGTACCGTCAAGTTCCAGCAGCAGCTGGTCGATGCCCACCTGGTCGGTGGCGTCGAGGCCGACAATCTCCCCGGCAATCTCCTCATTTACATTTTTCACAGCTTTCTGGGTGCCCCGTCCCAGATAACGGCTTTTATCCCCGTCCCGCAACTCCACGGCTTCAAAGGCGCCGGTGGAGGCCCCTGAAGGGACGGCGGCCCGTCCGGTGGTCCCGTCGGCCAAAGTCACCTCCACCTCAACAGTGGGGTTGCCCCGGGAATCCAGGATCTCCCGGGCCGTTACATCAACAATCGATGTCATCTGTTTCTCCTCCTTAATGTATCCTGTCCGCGCACGGACTCCGTAACGCGCGCAGGGATTTACCGGTTATTCCTCAACAATCAGTGATTCGCCGGTCATCTCCGGCGGTTTGGGAAGCCCCAGCATCTGGAGAACAGTGGGGGCCAGGTCGGCAAGGATCCCGTTCTTTAACCGGCACGGCTTCTCCCACCCGACCAGGATTACGGGCGTCGGGAAGGTGGTATGGGCCGTGTAAGGCGCGCCGGTTTCCGGGTCCACCATCAGCTCGGCATTGCCATGGTCGGCGCTGATCAGCACTGCCCCGCCCAATTCAAGGATGGCCGGGACCACCTGAGCCAGACAGGCGTCGACCGTCTCCACGGCTTTAATTGCCGCCGGCAGGCTCCCGGTGTGCCCCACCATATCGCAGTTGGCATAGTTCATAACAATAGCATCAAACCGGTTGCTCTTGATCTCTTCCAAAACCCGCTCGGTAACGCCCCAGGCGCTCATCTCGGGTTTCAGGTCGTAGGTAGCCACCTTGGGGGAGGGGATCAAGATCCGCTCCTCCCCCGGAAACGGTACTTCCTCACCGCCGTTAAAGAAGTAGGTGACATGGGCGTACTTCTCCGTTTCCGCGATGCGCAGTTGTGCCAATCCCAGCTGGGAGAGGTACTCCCCGAGGATGTTCTTCATCCGCTCCTCCGGCGGGAAGATGGCCGGCGCATCGATGGTCTCGTCATACATTGTCAGGCAGACAAACTTCACTTCCGGCTTTTCCCGGCGGGCAAAACCTTGGAAATCCCGGTCGACAAAGGCCTTGGTGATCTGGCGGGCCCGGTCCGGCCGGAAATTGAAGAAGAGGACCGCGTCACCCGAACGGATCGTCGCCACCGGCTTGCCGTTCCCTGTAATGACCACCGGGACCACAAATTCGTCGGTAACGCCGCGGGCATAAGAATTTTCCACCGCTTCCACAGCGGAAGCGGCCTTTTCCCCCTCGCCGTAGACCATGGCGGCATAGGCCTTTTCCGTCCGGTCCCAGCGCCTGTCCCGGTCCATCGCGTAATACCTGCCGGCCACGGTGGCGATCCGGCCGACACCGATCTCCCGGATCTTCTCCTCCAGTTCCCGCAGGTACTCAACGGCACTGGCCGGCGGGGTATCACGGCCGTCCAGGAAAGCGTGGATATAGACTTCAGTCAGCCCGGCCTCCGCCGCCAGCCGCAGGAACCCGTAAAGGTGGTCGGTGTGGCTGTGGACGCCGCCGGGTGAAACCAACCCGATCAGGTGCAGGGGTTTCCCCTGCCGGACATAGGCCATGAGGTCCATGAAGACCGGGTTTTTCTCAATTTCTCCGGTTTCAATTGCTTTGCTGATCTTGACCAGGCTCTGGTAGACAATCCTGCCGGCACCGATATTCAAATGGCCCACTTCGGAGGTGCCCATCTGCCCGTGGGGCAGGCCCACCGACTCCCCGGAGGTTTCCACCAGGGCATTGGGATTTTCGGCAAACAAACGGTCAAAAAAGGGGGTATTCGCTATCGCTACGGCATTATTCTCTTTGTTCTCGTTATACCCCCAACCGTCCAGGATGATTAAGGCTACCGGCCTATGTAGAAGTTTCATCATCTATCGCCCCGGTTTCATCTTAAGAATTCTTGTATAATACTATGCCAGTAAAACTATGAACTTCCAGGCTCGCGCCGCCGACCAGTGCCCCGTCGATATCCGGTTCGGCCATGAACTCCTTGATATTCCCCGGTTTGACACTGCCGCCGTAAAGGATGCGGATCTTCTCCGCCACTTCCGGGCTGTAGAGGGCAGCCAGTGTCTGGCGGATTAGCCCGGCAACCCGGCCGGCATCAGCGCCGCTGGCGGAGCGCCCGGTTCCGATCGCCCAGATTGGCTCATAGGCGATGACAATCCGCTCTGCTTCTTCTGCCGCCACCCCGGAGAGGGCCTTTTCCACCTGGGTCTTGACGAGTTCTTCCGTCTCCCCGGCCTCCCGTTGAGCCAGGGTCTCGCCAACGCAGAGAATCGGCTCCAAACCGTGTTTAAAAGCGGCTTTTACCTTTTTGTTCACCTGTTCGTCGGTCTCACCAAAATACTGCCGACGCTCGGAATGGCCGATAATCACATAATGACAGCCCAGATCCTTCAACATCAGGCCGGAAATTTCACCGGTATAAGCCCCTTCATCTTCCCAAAAGAGGTTCTGGGCACCCAGCTTAAACCCGGTCCCGGCCACCAGTTCCGCCACGGCGGCCAGGGCGGTGAACGGCGGGCAAAATGCCACTTCCACCTCGCCGGCCCCGGCCAGGCTCTCTTTGAGGCCGTTAACCAGTTCCCGTGCTTCGGCAGTGGTCTTGAACATCTTCCAGTTTCCGGCGATTAACGGTCTTCTCATGCCATCTCTCCTGTTCCTAGTATTACTGGCAGCCTGCGGCAAAAAGACAGTGAATGACTGTTACCCCGGCTGCCAGTGCCTTTCTTTATTGGTTGTTTTCCCTTTATTACTTGTCGGTAAGAGCCGCTACCCCCGGCAGTTCCTTGCCTTCCAGGAACTCAAGGGAGGCCCCGCCGCCGGTGGAGATATGCGTCATCTTGTCGGCCAGCCCGAAATGCTCGACCGCAGCGGCTGAATCACCGCCGCCAATGATCGTCGTCGCCTGGGAAGCGGCAAGGGCATTGGCGATCTCCTTTGTCCCGTTGGCAAACTGCGGCTCCTCAAAGACCCCCATCGGGCCGTTCCAAATGACTGTACGGGCTTGCTTAATCTCCGCCGTATATTCTTTCACCGCTTCCGGCCCGATATCCAGCCCGTAGAGGTCGGCCGGGATTGCTTCGGCGCTCACCACTTTAACGACGGACGGGTTTTTAATAGCATCCGCTGCCACCACATCCCGGGGCAGGAGGAGTTTAATCCCCCGTTTCTCCGCAGCCGCTATCATTTCCCGGCAAAAATCCAACCGTTCGGGGTCCAGTAATGAGCGGCCGATCTCCAAGCCCTTGGCTTTTAAGAAGGTATAGGCCATCCCGCCGCCAATGAGCAAGCTGTCCACCTTCTCCAGGAGGTTGGTGATGACACCCAGTTTATCGGCGACTTTGGCCCCGCCGAGAATGGCAACGAACGGCCGTTCCGGGTTGGCCAGTGCCTTACCCATGATCCGGATCTCCTTTTCCATCAGGAACCCGGCCACCGCCGGTTGTAAGTAAGCGGCAACGCCGGCTGTGGAGGCATGGGCGCGGTGGGCGGTGCCAAAGGCATCATTCACATAGATATCGGCCAGTTCGGCCAGTTTCTGGGCGAACCCCGCCTCATTGGCCTCCTCTTCTTTATAAAAGCGGACATTCTCCAGGAGCAGCAGACCGCCCTCCGGCAACGCCGCGACTGCTTTTTGCACCTCGGGGCCGATACAATCGTCAACCTTGACAACTTCTTTCCCGGCGAGTTCCTGCAGGCGCCGGGCGATATTGTCCATCCGGTATTTCGGGTTGACACTGCCCTTGGGGCGCCCGAAATGGGAAACTAAGATGACTTTCGCCCCGCGGCCGGAGAGGTTTTCAATTGTCGGCAAGGCGGCCCGGATCCGCCGGTCATCCGTAATCCGGCCTTCCTCGTCCACCGGAACGTTGAAATCGACCCGGACCAATACTCTTTTCCCTTTTACCTCAACATCATTTATGGAAAGCTTATTCATCTCTCCCCGCTCCTTAACCAAAACTTACCTGATATTTTTGGATAAACCACAGGTGTCATTGGACACCTGTGGTTTTTGCCTGCATGGCGCGGACGCGTCGGATCCTTTTTGCGGTACGTTTTTTTTAAAGCCCTTTTTCCACCATCAAGGCGGCCAGATCCACGATCCGGCAGGAGTAACCCCATTCATTATCATACCAGGAGACTACCTTCACCATGTTGTCATCGATGACCATGGTGGAAAGCCCGTCAACAATCGAAGAATGGGGGTTCCCGTTGTAGTCGATGGAGACCAAAGGATCTTCGTTATAAGCCAAAATCCCTTTTAATTCATTTTCCGCCGCCGCCCGGAAGGCTTCGTTGATCTCTTCCTTACTCGCGGACTTCTCCAGGTCGGCCACTAAATCGACGACGGAAACGTTGGGAGTCGGCACCCGCATGGCAAAGCCGTTAAGTTTGCCATTGAGTTCAGGCAGGACCTTGCCAACGGCTTTGGCCGCACCGGTGGTGGTGGGGATGATGGACATCGCCGCCGCCCGGGCCCGCCGGAGGTCGCCGTGGGGCAAATCGAGAATCCGCTGGTCATTGGTGTAGCTGTGCACCGTGGTCACCAAACCCCGTTTCAAGCCAAACTTCTCATGCAGGACCTTGGCGACGGGGGCCAGGCAGTTGGTGGTACAAGAGGCGTTGGAGACCACATGGTGGTTGGCGGGGTCATATTTGTCGTCATTGACCCCCATGACAATTGTGAGGTCCTCCCCTTGGGCAGGAGCGGAGATAATAACTTTTTTCGCCCCGCCCTTTGTGATGTGGTTAATCGCCCCTTTAACCTGGCGGCCCTTCTTATTGACGCCATCCTCTTTCAGGGTGAAAAGCCCGGTGGACTCCACGACAATATCTACGCCATAGTCGCGCCAGGGGATCTCCGCGGGGTCGGTAATGGAAAAGACCTTCACTTTCTTCCCGTTAACAATAATGCTGTCCCCGTCGGCCCGGACTTCACCGGGGAGAATCCCGTGGACCGAATCGTACTTTAACAAGTGGGCCAGGGTTTTGGCGTCGGTCAGGTCATTAACCGCCACCACCTCCATATCCCGGCCGCGCTCCAGGATGGCGCGGAAAGTAAGCCGGCCAATCCGTCCGAAACCATTAATCCCAATTTTAACGCTCATTTTGCAACCTCCCTACATCATTTTCTGTCATCCGTGGAATCTATAACAACATTTAGTTTACCCGTTATTCCTATTTCCTTTTGACGGAAATATTTCCTTCTCGCCGGTGAAATTTTTTGCTATTTTTAACACCCGGCGCATCCGGTAGTTCATCGTCGACTTGCTGACCGGTGGGACGGCCATTCTCCCCAACTCCCTGAGGCTGGCGTCGGGGTTCTCCAGTCGCAGGAAAGCCGCTTCCCGGAGTTTTTCCGGCAAGCTGTTCAACCCTGCCTTACCGGCAAAGGCCGAAAGGATCTCCACCTGTTCCCTGGCGGCCCGCAGCGTCTTTTCCAGGTTGGCGGTCTCACAATTCACCTGCCGGTTCACTTCTTCCCGCATCCCTTTGATGATCCGCATCTCCTCCCAGTGGAGGTAGGCGGTGTAAGCCTGGACAAAACTGAGGAACCTCCCGATGGCCTCCGCATCTTTCAGGTAAACAACGAGGAAATCCTTCCGCCGGTTCACGCTCAAGCCGGCCTTGAACCCGCAGAGATCCATCAGGTAGACCAACCCGTGGGCAAACTCCTCGTTTTCTGTGATTATTTCCAGGTGGTAATCTTTTTTCTGCGGGTCGGTGATGGAACCCCGCCCCAAAAAAACACCGCGTAAAAAAGCAGTCCGGCAACAACTGTTCCGGACGAGTGACGGGTTAATCCCCCCCTCAAGCTCAAACCGGCGTGTCATGATCCCGCAGGCCACCAGGACCTTTTTTACCTGTTCCTCACCGCGGAGGTACAGGCTGTAACGCCTGCGCCCGCCCAGGCGCTCCGTCTCTTTGATATAAGCCTCGGTCCGGACTTGGAAATCCTTCAATAAACGGAAAACCTTCCGGAGAAGAAAAACATACTCACTTTCCACAGTCAGCATTTGCCTGCGCGAGGCTTGAAAATGAAGGCTGCCGGTGGTATGAATGATCGCCGCCAGTTCCGCCCTGGCGCAGCATTCCTTTTCCGGAAACCTGCGCGCCAGTTCTTCTTTGACCCGCCGGGAAAAACTGTGGCCAGCCTTCCTCACGAAGGTGTTTCCTCCGGGGCTTCCCTGACGGCTGCCGCCTCCCGGCCGGCGAAGACCGAGACCGGTTCATGCCTGCTCAGTTCCATCATTTTATCCCAGATCTCATCCAGATCCAGCTGGCGGTCGGCGATCTCGATCAATGTCTGCAAGAACCTCTTGAGTTGAATGCGGAAGAATTCCACCTGCTGTTTGAGTTCCGCCAGGTTCTGCAGTTCCGTCTGGATTTCCTCCCTGACCCGCATCCGCATCTGTTCCGCCCTTTGTTCTGCCTCCCGCAGGATGACTTCGGCCTTTTTCTCCCCGGCCGCCTTCATCTCATTGGCTGTTTCCTGGGCCAGGTACAGGGTGTCATTCAGGGTCTTCTCCATCTGCCGGTAGGTGTTGAGTTGTTCTTCCAAAGCTTCGATCTTTTCTTTGAGGTCAAAGTTCTCTTTATACAACTTCTCATAGTCGATGGTGATTCTCCTCATAAATTCCTGGACCTCTTTGGTCCGGTACCCGCGTAGTCCCCGGCGAAAAACCATGGTCTCCAGGTCTACTGGTGTCAGCATTCAGACCCCCCCTATTGTAGTCTTTGCAGAACCAAACTTAACCGTCCTTTTTTAGTCTTACCCTTAATCTCGCTTACCACTACCCGTCCCCTTCCCCTGATGGAAATGGTGTCGCCCAAGTCCACCTGGTAATCAGGGGCGGAAACCACCTTCCAGTTAACTTTGACCCTTTCCGCCTTGATCTCCCGCGCCATTTTTGTGCGGGAAACCCCAAAACCGGCTCCGGCCACGGCATCCAGGCGCAAAGAAGCAACGGTGGTTTTCACTTCTTTTACCCGCTGCGGCCGGACGTTCAGTTGTTCGGGGTCAACTGGCGCCACCTCCACGGGAACCGCCCCGACATGTCTGAGGTTGGTGAGGATGTACTCCTCGATCTCTTTGGCGATAATAATCTGCGCACCGCCGTCAGCCGGCAAAATATCACCGATCTTCCCGCGTTTAATCCCCAGCCCGGTAAGGCTTCCCAACAGGTCCCGGTGGGCTGGGCGGAAATCTTTTTTGCCGGTACTTTTAATCTCCAGGTATGCCAAGGGAGGAGTCACGGCCTCAGGGAGAAAAAACGCCGGCATTAAAACCAGGCGTACCCTTTCGGCCTGGTGATAACCGCCAAAGGCCATCACCTTGATCTCCCCCACGAAGCGCAAGAGATCAAGGAGGAGTTTTTTCTCTTCAGGGTTTAAAAAATCGGTGGCCACCGGCTCCGCTTTTTCCAGGGCAGTTCCGGCCAAGTCCAACACACGGGCGGCCAAAGCCCGCTCTTCCCCTTGTAAACCTGCAAGTAAACGTTGCTTTTCCATGGCTAAAAGATATTCACCAGAAATATTGCCAACAGCCAGATGATGACTATGGCTACAAGCGGTGAATAGTCAAACCCTGCCTTACTACTGTCAATTATCCTTCCCAGCGGAACAAGAACCGGTTCCGTCAACTGGTAAACCAAATTCACAGGCGGATAGGCCCCGGGACTCAATTTAAGCAAATTGAAGATAAACCTTAGGAACAAGACGATATTATAGAGGTTG
The DNA here is from genome assembly GCA_012727895.1 of Bacillota bacterium. Classification (GTDB taxonomy): domain Bacteria; phylum Bacillota; class UBA4882; order UBA10575; family UBA10575; genus JAAYGG01. The sequence continues at coordinate 2,510 of JAAYGG010000022.1, read as the reverse complement.
GAAAAGATCTTGATGAATATCTTCACCAATACCTTCAACATTTTCATCCCCGGATCCCTCCTTTATTTCTCCCCGGCGCACCGCAAAGTACTATCTTACTATTAGCCCAATTCGTCCGCCCGTTTTTTTGCGGCATAGACCGCCTGCATAATGGTGCCGGCAAAACCGTTCTTCTCCAACTCCAACAGGCCGGCGATGGTGGTCCCCCCGGGAGAGGTCACCATCTCCCGTAAAACAACCGGGTGTTCCCCTGATTCCGCCGCCATTTTCGCGCTGCCGAGCAGCGTCTGGAGGGCCAGTTCACCAGCGAGCGGGCGGGGCAGGCCGGCCAGGACCCCGGCGTCGGTCAGCGCAGCCAGGAAACTGAAGACAAAGCCCGGGCCGCTGCCGGAAACGGCGGTTACCGCATTCATCATCTCCTCATCAACCAGCACGACACGGCCAAAGGCCTGCAAGATCTCTTTTCCCCAGGCCAGATCTTCTTCCCGCGCCGATTTTCCGGGCGCCAGAGCGGTAATACCCGCCCGGACCAGTGCTGCCACATTGGGCATGGCCCGGAGAACGCAGGCACCGGGCAGGAGTTTTTCCAGCCGGGCGGTGGAATACCCCGCAACGATTGAGAGCAGGGGCACTCCGGAAGGGAATTCTATACCCTGCAGGGCCTCCTCCACCTTTTGTGGTTTTACCGCCAAAATCACCGCTTCAGCCCCTGCCACCATAGCGGGGTTCTCTGGAAAAACTGTAATCCCCAAGGCAGAAAGCTCCTGCCGGCGGACGGGATCCGGATCGGCAACCATAATCTTTTCTTCCGGGTAATCCTGATGCAGGAGGCCTTTGATCATCGCCGTCGCCATCTTGCCCCCGCCAATAAACCCGAGCGTACGCCGCAAAAATCCAACCTCCTAACGTTTAAATTTATCCGTAGTGAAGAATTGCTCCTCTTTAATCTCCCTTAATTCAGAAAGTTTAGCTAATTCCGACCGTGACGGCAGCGCCACCTCCACATTGGGCGGGGCAAACAGCATTATTGAGCCGCTGACCTTTTGTACTGTTCCGTCCAGGGCAAAAACCGCCCCGCCGACAAAATCCGTAATCCGCCGGGCCAGCCCTTTATCGATCTCTTCCATATTTAAAATCACCGGGCGCCTGGCTTTCAGATGATTAACGATGGTCTGCACGTCATCAAAACTTAGCGGTTCAAAGACAACCAGCTTTATGTTGTTATCCGGGTGGGGAAGGCTGACCACCTTTCCCCGTTCTTTTCCGCTTTTTACCGGTTTTGCTTCCGCAGGTTCATCCAGGTAAACCTCTTCAACGATCTCCTCCGTCTCGATGCCCAAGAGGTTCATCACTCTTTCCAGGAAACCTTTTTTTACTTCCGTCTGTTCCCAGTTCTCGCCGTTATCCCAGTTTTTCATCTCATCCCTCCTCGGAGGTTTGAAATAGCACGGAACCGACCCGGATCATCGTGGCCCCCTCTTCCACAGCCACCTCAAAGTCATTGCTCATCCCCATGGACAAATGCTGCCAATCCCCTCCCGGTTGAAACCTGCGGGCTACCTCCTGGTGCAACTCCCGGAGCCGGGCAAAGACCGGCCGGACCTCTTCGGCCCGGGGGACCAGCGGCGCCATGGTCATCAACCCTTGCAGGCTAAGCCCGGGCAAGTCCTTAATTTCCCCGTAGAAATCGAGGAGTTCTTCCGGGGCCAGGCCGTGCTTGGTCTCTTCCCCGGCAACATTGACTTGGATCAAAACGGGGGTCTTTCTTCCCCTTTTTAAACTCTCTTTATTGATCTCCTCCGCCAATTCCAGGCGGTCCAGGGAATGAATAAAAGCGAAATTCTCTACCACCCGGCGGACTTTATTCCTTTGCAGGGTGCCGATCATATGCCACCGGAAAAGCCGGGCCTCGTCGCCAAGGGCCTCTTGTTTCCTGAGGGCGTCCTGTACCCGGTTCTCGCCGATCTCTATTACCCCCAATGCCGCCAGGGCCCGAACCTCCTCCGGCCCCACGGTTTTGGTGACGGCAACCAAGAGTACTTCCCGGGGCGGCCCCCCCGCCCGTATCAGGGCCCGGTCGACCCTCTCCCGGACATTTTGCAAATTCTCCGCTAAACCCATCTATAAGTAAACCTCCTCGGTGCTCATGACTCGTAACTCGGTTGCTAATTGGCATTCCAAGTGATCATGTTTTGGTTTGTTACCCGTCTTTTGTTACGTGGGATCATGATTTGCAACTCGCGTTCGTGGTTGGTCATTCGGCTCCAGTACTACGCCATAACTGCCGGTTATGCAGAAAATCAGACCCGGGCCCGGCGCCTCACCCCAGCGCGCCGGGGGGACGCCCTTGCCGGATTGCCGGCAGGCTGACCCTCAGTCCCAGCCAGCGGCGTTAGGAGCGAGCAGGGCAAGGCGCGAGGGAGGACGGAGCGCAGATAATACTCGATGTATATCGAGCACCGCCCGGACCGAGCAACGCAGCCATGCGTACGCGCGCGTAGCGCGCGACT
>JAAYGG010000021.1 GCA_012727895.1 Bacillota bacterium | reverse complement strand
GGCGAGTGTATTTTGGAACCGGGCAGGTACAAGATATATGTGGGTGGCCGCCAACCCGATGACCGCAGCCGCCAACTGGCCGGAACCGGGGTCCTCAGCGTTGAACTGGAAGTCACAGGAGAAACGGTGAAATTACCATATTAGCCGGTAAAATCAACTGGATATTACTACAGTGGCCGCAGGGGTTCTGTACAAACCGCCGGTATAACCTCTCTAAACGATGATATACTGCTATTAAGGGTGGTTAGGAAAATGAGGATCCGTTTACGCCATTTTATTTCGCGCTTTCCAAGTTATGCCGAGATCTACATCTCCTTGATTATCATGGCCGCAGTTATTATTGGCTCCGTAGGTTTAATCCAAAGCTTATTTGAGGTTTATTTGCACGCGCGGAGTATGGAGTTTTTCCAGGATTTCCTCGGCTACGCCATGACTTTAATTATTGCCATTGAGTTCATTAAGATGCTTTTGCGCCATACGCCGGGCAGCATTATTGAGGTATTGCTCTTTGCCATGGCCCGGAAGTTGATAATCACCAAAGAGAATACCCTGGGGTTGCTATTGGGGATTATAGCCATTGCGGTCCTCTTCATCATCAGAAAATTCCTCTTCGTATCGAAAATCACGCCGCAGGAGGGGACGATCCTCAGCGCCGCCACACCGGTTGAAGAAGTTCGCAAGATTATGGGGTTGGATATTCCGGATGTTGCCGAAACCCTCGGCGGGTTGGTTGTGTACGCCGCCAGGAAAAGCAAGAAAAGCCTCAAAGAAGACGAGATATATGAGATTGACGGTTTGAAGATGAAGATAAACCGCCTGCTGGACGGGATCATTGAAATGGTGGAAGTGATCGAAGAAAAAGACTGAGTTATAAAAGGATGGAGAGGTTGGATTTTTCGTCGCAGTGGATGATCCGTTCCTCCCTGTTGAGCCTGGTTTTCAGGGTTACCTTCCCCTTCCAGAGCCCGGCGCAATACCGCAGTGTTTCTGTGGCGTAATTCATCTCCAGGTCGCGGCCGTCGTACTCGTGTTCCAGGAGAAGGTGGTGGTCAAGGGGGCGGTATTCCACGATCCGGATGACAGGGATGGCGCCAAGGCCGGTGGTCTTCACCAACTGATTGCGGATGGATTTCCATCCCTCTTCATCGGCGATCTCTTTGACGACGTATTCGTCGCTTTTTTTAATGTACTCGAAGAGCTCCAGTTCCTTACATATCTCCAGGTTGAGGTAGCGGCGGAGAAAGGACTGGTCCTTTTCAACCTCCCGGGCTTCGAAGATCTTTTCCTTGCCCTGCCTTTCATAGAGGTATTTGAAGATAACGTACCCTATATGGTAAGGGTTGAGGCTACCGGGGAGGGGACGGATCACCTGGTTGTGGTATTTATAGAATTCCCAGCGCAACTCCTCCGGGAGGTCGAGCCGGGAGAGGAGTAAGTAATGCCAGAAGCTGGCCCAGCCTTCATTCATGATCTTGGTTTCAATCTGGGGCAAAAAATAGGCGGTTTCTTCCCGGACAATGTTAATAATATCTTTTTCCCATTCTTCAAGGTCGCCGTATTCCGTAATGAACCAGAGGATGTCTTCTTCCGGCTGCGGGGGAATACGACGCTTCCCACCGGTTCTCCCGGCGGTACCCCCCGGCGCGCGCGTCTCCTCCAGCAGGGGATGGTCCGGGGTTTTTTCCTGTCCGGACCGGTGCTTTCGCCGGTAGTATTCCTCATAAGAAAGGCGGCCCTCCCCCACCACGCGGTTGGTCTGGAAGCGCAAGGCATGGGCGGCGTTAAGGAGTTGTTCCACCCGCTCATAACCGATTGAGGGGTCGCCGGCGTACTCGCGGACCCGGCGCGCGTGGTTTTTGAAGGTCTCGACGGTTAATTCCGCCCGGGTGCCGGTGGTAAAAAGGCGGTTGTTACGGAAAAAATCATTATGCCCGTAAACATGGGCCATGGTCAGGATCTGCAACAGCAAGCTGTTTTCCTTCATGAGATAGGCGATGCAGGGATTGGCGTTGATTACCATCTCATAAGGTAATCCACTTATATTATACTTGTACAGGGTCTTCAGCCGGTCGTAGGCCTTGCCAAAGCTCCAATGGGGGTAGTGGGAAGGCATGCCGTTATATGCCTGATAACAGAGCATATCCTCATAATCACAGAGTTCGAATTCTTGCGGGTAGAAATCCAGCCCTTCCTCCCTGGCCAACTCCTCGATCCGCTCCCCCCAGGCAGCCAGTTCCGCCAAGGTATAACCGGCCATTTTCCCACCTCCTTTTCCCGTTGTTAAGCGATCACTCTTCCAGCCTTTCTTCCAAGGTCAGCAGTTTTTTCATGGCGGGGAAAAGGTCTTCTTTATCCGTGATCTTGACCATGGCGAAGTTCTTTTCCGCCAATGTCTCCTGGAAGAGCCGGCTGATCGGGCTGGTCATGTGAAAACCGTCCGGGTCGATCTCGCCGTAGCCGAAAAGATTACAGACCCGGCAGAGTTCCCTGGCCGCGGCCAGGGCCTGTTCATTGTCTTCGCTCCAATTGTCCCCGTCGCTGGTGTGAAAGGCGTAGATATTCCAGACCGCCGGGTTAAACCGTTCTTCAATGATCTCCAGGGCCTTCCGGTAGCCGCTGCTGATAAAGGTGCCGCCCGATTCAACCCTGTGGAAAAACTCCTCCTCCCTGACTTCCCGGGCGGTGGTGGTATGGGCGACAAAAACCACTTCCACCTCGGTATATTTCAAGCGCAGGTACTGGTAGAGGAGGAAATAGAAACTACGGGCCAGGTATTTTTTGGTATGATCCATCGAACCGGAAGTGTCCATAATACAGAAGACAACAGCATTGGTCTGGGGCCGTTTTTCTTCCCGGATATAACGGTACCTGAGGTCTTCCTCATGAAAGGGGAACCGCTCGTCCTTTGTAAACTCCGGGTCCGCCCGGCGCCGGCCCTGCCGGCGTTTGATCTTCTCCATGACCGAGCGTTTTTTCGCCAGGCGCGGCGGGATGCCTTTCGTCCTGTAACCCAGGGGTTTTTGCCCGGCCACCGTCTCTGTCTGCGAGAGTTTCTTTCTTTCCAGGTAGGGAAGGTTGAGGTCGTCAAAGATATAATTGACCAGGTCTTCAATGGTGATCTCCGTTTCGTAGATCTCCTCGCCCTCATCCGTCCCGGCGCCACCCTGCCCCGGCCCGCGGCTGATCAGATCCTTGGCAATAATATCGCCCCGCTTTTCCTTGCCGGTCCCTGTACCGACGCCCCCCTGGTTCCTGCCGTAAACAAACTGGTATTCTTTTAAACCCCGGATTGGAATTTTGATTTTTTTATCTTTGCTCTGCCCGATAATGCTCTCCTCAGCCACGATCTCATGGAGGTTTTTCTTGATCGCCTTCTCCACCAGTTGGCGGTGGCGCCGCCGGTCTTCCGCCGAACGGTCCTTCCCCCCGCTGTTGTACTCGCGGAAAACTGCCATCTTCTCACCTAATCCTTCCAGAGGTTGTTGGCGGCGTATTTCAGGACCACATTGCAACAGTGGTCACAGTAACCGTTCCTCTTCATCTCCGCCACCATGGCGTTGAGCTTTTCACTCTGTTCTTTATCCCGCACTTTGGCCCTGGTGATTACCCGCGACAACTCCCTGACTGAACTGGTGAGTTTTTCCTCGATGGCCTCCTTCAACGGCTCGTAACTCTGGTAGTTTAATTTACCGCCGCTGCGCAGGACATAAAACATGTAGGCGGTGACGTCCTGGCGGAAACCTTTGGCCGCAGAGCCGGTAATCCCGATCTGTTCCTCAATGGAGGCGAGGAATTTTTCGTCCGGTTCCAGCTCTTCGCCGGTGTTCCGGTCTTTAATCCTGGTCTTGTTCACAAAGGCCTCGGCGTGGTCCAGGTAGTTGTTGAAGAGGTCTTCAGCCTGTTCAGTAAAACCGTGGATGAAGGCTTTGGTAACCTCTTTTTCCAGGATCCGGTGGTATTCCTTTTTCAAAGTGTTTTGAAGAAAACTCAAATACCGGCGGCGTTCATCCTCGCCGATGGAGAGTTCTTTCGTCTCCTTGATCAGGCTTTCCAGGATGCTGATGGGGTTGATACAATTGTTCTCCGATTCCGACAAGGCGCGGTCAATAGCCTTGACAATAAAGCGGGTGGAGATGCCGGTCATCCCTTCCCTGGGTGCTTCCTCCCGTAACTCAAAGATATCAACCTTTTTTACCATCCCTTTTTCAATGATCTCTTCACCATTGTAGATCTTTAATTTGGTCAACGGGTCCACTTTGCTGGAGGGCGCCAGCCTGGTCAGGATGGCGAACATCGCGGCGATCTCCAGGGTGTGCGGGGCGATATGCATGGAAAACCGGCTCTGGCGGAGGATTTTCTGGTAGATCTTAACCTCCTCATTCAACTCCAAACAGTAGGGGACTTCAACCTTGACAATGCGGTCCAAAATTGCTTCGTTAGTGTGGTCGGATTTGAACTTATTCCATTCCGCCTCATTGGAGTGGGCAAGGATAATCCCGTCAAAATAGATCATCGGCCCTTTCCCCGGTGAAGGGATGGCCTTCTCCTGCGTGGCGGTGATCATGGCGTGCAGGTACTCGGTTTCGTTCTTAAAAACCTCAATAAACTCGACAATCCCCCGGTTCCCCACGTTAAAGGCGCCGTTTAAGGAGAAGACCCGCGGGTCGTCCTCCGGGTAAAGGTCCATTTTGGAGATGTCCACCGACCCGATGAGGACTGAAGTATCCTGGTTATTCGGGTCAACCGGCGGTACCACCCCGATCCCGGTCCGGCCCCGGATGGAGAAATTGATGGTTTCCACGGGAAAACGTTCATATTCCCCCCCGTACTCAGCCTGTAAACGGTAACGGCAGACGGGGCAGAGATCGCCCTCAATATGCACGCCCAGCAATTTGCTGAATTTCTCCCGCAGGTGTTTGGGGACTAGATGCAGGGGCTCCTCATGCATCGGGCAACCCTGCAAGGCAAAAACCGGAGGGCTCGTTTCTAAACCGCGCTTCAACGCCTCCATGATGGAGGATTTGCCGGCGCCGACCGGCCCGACCAGATACAAAACTTGACGGGACTCTTCGCCCATCATGGCTGCGGAATGAAAATAGCGGACGATCTTCATGACCGTCTCGTCTATCCCGTAAAAATCATCAAAAAACTTGTATTTTTTGATGATCTGGTTCCCGTAGATCCTCTTTAAGCGGGGGTGTTCTTCCGTCCTGATCACTTCTGCGCCTTGTTCCATAATAATCTCGTACATGCGCTGGTGGGCCAGTTTGACAATGCCGGGGTCTTTCTTCACAAGTTCCAGGTAGTCGAGGAAAGTCCCGGAAAAATCGGGGTACGCCTTTTTTTCCCGGTCTTTCCTGATTAAATCTTCAAAGACCTTTCTATCCACAAGCTTCCCTCCTCAGGATTTTTCTTGACAGACAGGGGTTTGCGGATGGAGCGTTTACGCGGAAGTGCAGGGGAAAATACCTGGTTTTTCTCCTGTTATAGCTTACGTTGGGAAAAATAGAAACGTCCAATGCCGAAACAGCCATTTTTCTGTGAAAAAGGGATTTACCTTGGCTTTTAGTAATAGTATTTGGCGGGGAAAATTGTAAATCCTGCCTGGAAAAAGAAAAGGATTCCATTTCTTTGTTGGGGACATAAGTTTCTGGGGTGGTAAACCGGAGGGTGTTTGTGGGGAGAAAGGAGAAAGGAAGAACGGGACCGGAAAGGTGTAGCAAACAACAGGCGTGGATTGGAGGGAGGAGAGCCGGACGGTGCAGCCGATTGCCGCTAGAACATGCCTATTACATGCCAAGAGAAGTCCAGATTGACGCCGATGGAGTTTTTGCTTTTTGGGAAGACGGTATAGACCACTTCAACACGGAAATAACCGTCAATGGTTTTTACCTTCATACCGGCCAGAACATGCATATTGGTGGTCTTATATGAAGAAATGGCGACGCCGCCGCCGGTGTAAGGCATAAAGACACTGGACAAACCGGAGTCATCCGATGATTTTATGCTGTAAAGGAAGTCGGCTGCCGCACGGTAACGGCTATCCCCGTTTGTTGTGTAGTAAAAAGAGCCCCGCACCGCCAGGTTTTCTGTTAATTGGCCGGAGGCGGTGAATCCGGCCCAACAAAGGCCGTCCCAATAGGAGACCCCGCCGCTAAACGAGGCCCCCTGGGCCGCTCCGGCGGAGCCAAAGAGAAAGACGGCGGCCAAAATAAAAAATGCGGGCACGCGCTTACAACTTTTTTTCATGGCCTAATAAACCTCCCATGCGGGGACGGCAAAATCAGGGTGCCGTTTTCTTTATTGCCTAGTATAACAAAGATTTCCATCTGCGTCAATTATCAAAAAAGCCCTGGGCTGCGCCAAGGACTTAACGCAAAAAAACATAAGGAAAGTGATGCCTAATGCCGAAGATCTAAGTGAGACATTATACCCCGAACAGGGGGGATGAATCGCGTACGCCTTTAAAGAACAAAAATCATTCACAGGACGCAATATCCGTTTGCCGGAGAAGAAAGTCATAAGAGATAAAAGTCATAAGAGAATATAAGAGACGGGTTAGGGTCATAGCGCGTATCTACACGGCATAACTGCGCTGCGCGGCAAGTTTAGCAATAAATGTGGTCCCGGGTGCAGTAGGAAAGCATTCATACACGATATTAGCTTGGAGGTATCAGCATGATGACAAGAAGAAAGAGGCACGTCCGGGCGTACGCGAGCGTTTTCTTATTGATACTGGTCTTATTCTCGCTGCCAGCTTGCCGTCACCGGCCGCCAAAAGACGAAAGGACCTATCCGGATACTCCCCCATGGAACGCGCCCTTGCTGAACAAACCGTCGGGCCCGGCAGCGGAGTTCAACAAAAAACTGGGCCGCGGCATTAACCTGGGGAATGCCTTGGAGGCGCCGTCTATTGGCGAGTGGGGCGTTGTTCTTGAGGCGGAATATTTCAGAATGATCAAAGAAAAAGGTTTTTCTTCGGTACGGATCCCGATCAGATGGTCTGCTTATGCTGAAAAGGACCCCCTCTACACAATCAGGCAGGAGTTCTTTGAAGATCATGTGGACTGGGCAATCGAAGAAGCCTTGAATAACGGTTTATGCGCCATCATCAACTTCCATCATTATGAGGAGATCTTTGAAGACCCATATGGGGAATGGGACAGGTTCCTGGCCATGTGGAAACAAGTGGCAGAGCGTTACCAGGATGAGGAAAAATACCCCGTGGACAGGCTGGTCTTTGAGATCCTGAACGAGCCGCATGGAGAACTAACAGCCAAGATCTGGAATGAGCTATTGAAAGATGCTCTGGAGGTAATTAGAGAGACGAACCCCAACCGGATGGTAATGATCGGGACCGCCGAGTGGGGCGGGATTGGAGGCCTTTCAAAGCTGGAATTCCCCAAAGACGACGAGAACCTGATCCTGACCGTCCATTTCTACAGTCCTTTTGAATTCACCCACCAAAATGCCAGTTGGGTCAGTGGTTCCGGGGCTTGGAAGGGAACCCGCTGGACCGGGAGTTTCTTTGAAAAGCGGATGTTAATAGACGAACTTTACCCGGTCTACTATTATTCCTGTACGAATAATATCCCGGTGAACATCGGTGAGTTTGGCGCTTTTGAAGAAGCCAATATGGGCGACCGGGCGCACTGGACCGAGTTTTGCTCCCGGCTCTTTGAAGAGTATGGATTCTCCTGGAATTACTGGGAGTTCTGCAGCGGCTTCGGGATCTATGAGCCAAAGGGAAAGAAATTCCGTGATGAACTGGTCAACGCCCTAATCTCTGATAGCACCGATGTGTTGAGGCTGGGCGAACCCCCGGCAACCGGCAAAGAAATGTTGACCAACGGGGATTTCTCCGCCGGTTATGACGGTTGGAGTTACGGGGCATGGGAGAGCCCATACAGGGCCAATTTTGAAGTGGTTAACAACGAACTTGTTGTCGATGTAATAACCATCGATGTTGACAACCCCCGAGGCTGGACGATCCAACTGCTGCAAGGCGATATTAAATTGGAGAAAGGCCGCGAGTATCTCCTCAGCTTCGAGGCATGGAGTGACCACCCGCGCAGTTTCTCCGCGGGGATCGAGGCGGTTATAACCCAGCCCGGTAAAGGCACAGAATATCTATCATACGGCGGCGCCTCGATCTTTGTCACCCCGGAAAAACGCCGGTTCTATATATTGGGCAAGGCCGCGGAGGACGTGGGGACCGGGCGGATCTCATTTAGCTTCGGTAGTGAACTTGGCCGGGTTTACCTGGACAATATCAGCCTGAAAGGAGTATTGGACTAGCTCCAATAGTTATAGCCAGCTTTATTAGTTATAGTTATAAGTGCTTTCGCTGCTTTTGCCCAGGCTAGCTGGATACCCGTCAGTTGGGGATTTATTTATCAGTCGGGAGTTGATGTCATGAAGAAAAGAAGGTTTTTACTCTTTCTTCTTCTCCTTTTCTTTTTCTTGCCGGCTTATGAACAACCACCGGTAAATTCGTTTTCATCCCCGTGGGTCCCGCCGCCGCAAGCCGGGCCGTCCAGGCCGGCTGTGGAGATCAACAGGAGCCTCGGCCGGGGTATCAACCTGGGGAACGCCTTGGAAGCTCCGAAAGGTATAAGCTGGGGAGTTTACCTTCAGGAAGAATATTTTACACTCATTAAAGAAAAGGGCTTCTCTTCGGTGCGAATCCCGATCCGGTGGTCCGATTATGCTTTGACCAAACCACCGTACACAATTGATGAGAAATTCTTTGCCAAGGTGGACTGGGCGATCGGGGAGGCCCTGAAGAACGGCTTGCACGTGATCATCAATTTCCACCATTATGAAGAGCTCTTCAAATACCCCCACAAGGAATGGGGGAGGTTCCTAGCCATGTGGACACAGGTGGCGAAACGTTATAAGGATTACCCGGACGCCCTCGTCTTTGAGATCTTGAACGAGCCGCATGATCAGCTAACCGCGGAACTCTGGAATAAGCTGCTGGCGGAAGCCCTGGCGGTGATTAGAAAGACCAATCCCGACCGGGCGGTGATGATCGGGACCGCCGAGTGGGGCGGGCCTAGCTCCGTCTCCAAACTGGTTCTCCCCGATGACGACCACCTAATCCTGACCGTCCATTTTTACAACCCCTTTCAATTCACTCACCAGGGGGCGGAATGGACGGCGGGCTCCAGGGCCTGGCTGGGAACGACCTGGGAGGGGAGTTATGTTGAGAAGCAGATGATCCGGAATGAACTGGAGCCGGTTCTCTGGTATTCCCGGGAGCATAATATCCCGGTGAACATCGGTGAATTCGGGGCGTACAGCAAAGCCGATATGGATTCACGGGCGCGCTGGACAGCGTTTTGCGCCCGGCTCTTTGAAGAACTGGGATTCTCCTGGCATTACTGGGAGTTTTGCAGCGGGTTCGGGATTTATGACCCGAGGAAAAAGGTGTTCCATACGGAACTGGTGGACGCGCTTATTTCCGGCGATATAAGCATCCTGGATCCGGGCGATTTGCCGGCGGTGATTGGCGAGGAGATGGTGATCAACGGGGATTTCTCCGCCGGCAGCATCGGCTGGCATTACGGGGTCTGGCAAAACTCATACCGGGCTTTTTTCAAGGCGGTTAACAAGGAATTTATTGTTGATGTGCAAACCGCCGGCGATGAGGAGTGGCCCGTCCAATTGATTCAAGACGGGGTTTTGTTGCAGGAGGGAAGACGTTACCTCCTCAGTTTTGAGGCATGGAGTGACCGCCCGCGCAGTTTCTCCGCGGGGATCGGGGCGGTAGTCGGCAGTGACTACCCGATTTATGGCAGTGCATCGGTTTTTGTCACCCCTGAAAAACGCGAATTTCATGTATTGGCTACGGCCGGGAAGACACTAAGGACCGGACGGGTCGTGTTTAGCTTCGGCAAAGAAACCGGCCGCGTCTATCTGAGTAATGTCAGCCTGAAAAGAGTGATGGAATAGGCTTGTTTTTCCCCGGTATAATGCGCTTTCCAGTATAAGTTGGAGGAGCAGAATCTCTCGCACGCCCCTGCTGTGATCCGGCCGGGTTACCGGTGGCCGGGTAAAGGCAGGGGTTTTTTATGCTTTTTACTAGAAAACTTGGTTTTTTACTGAAACTCTAAAGTTTTGTCAATCTTTGTCGATATATATAGCAGTTACAAAAATTTCACCAAAAAGAAAGGGAGGGGTAAAATGGATTCAAACGGAAAAAATCTTTTTCGTCGTAAGCGTTGCCCGCGTGTTCTTTTGTACGGGGTGGTTTGCTTTCTGTTGTTGGTCACGCTTCTCGTTGGTGGTTGCAGGAAAACCAAGGTACATAAGGTGGGTATTCTCTGCGGTTTAGAGTATATCAGCGCCATAGCCGATGGTTTTAAAGAAATAATGTTTGAATTAGGCTATATTGAAGGGGAAAATATCATTTACGACCTGAGACGGGTAGATTTTGACATGGAGGAATACCGCAGGATCCTAAAGGAATTTGTCGACAACAAAGTCGACTTGATCCTCACCTTCCCCACCGAGGCATCGATGGAAGCGAAAGCGATCGCAGAGGGGACCGGCGTTCCTGTGGTCTTTACCTTCTCCAATATTGAAGGAACCGGCCTGGTCAAGAGCGTCCGGGAACCGGGCGGAAACATCACCGGCGTGCGGTATCCCGGTCCGGATATTGCCGTCAAACGCTTGGAGATCTTGAGGGAACTGGTTCCAGAGGTAAAAAGTATCCTCATCCCGTACCAACGGGATTACCCGATTGTTATTCACCAGATGGAGATGCTCGCCCCGGTGGCGGAAAAAGCCGGGATTACCCTGATTGAAGCACCGGCCGCCAACGCTAAGGAACTCGAGACGATCCTCGCTGCTTACGAACAAGATGGCGCTCCTCCTTTTGACGCCATCATGTTTGTGGCTGAACCGCTCACCGTTACTCCTGAGCCCTTTGTGGTGCTGGGTAAATTTGCGGTGAAACACAAGATCCCGTTTGGCGGCGCGTTGATGACAGTAGGTGAGTACTCGTCGGTTTTTGGCGCAAACGCTGATATAATTGGCTGCGGCCAACAGGCGGCGCTTTTGGCAGACAAGATTCTCAACGGGACACCGGCCGGGAGCATCCCTGTGATCTCCGCGGATATTACTTTGGAATTTAACTATAATGCCGCCCAAGAGTTCGGCATAGAGATAAGCCCGGAACTCTTGCGCATGGCTCAGGTGGTCATTCGTTGATGAGATAGGAGAAAAAACCGGTTTGCTCCGGTTAGTTCGCCCGGGACCGGCTTTTTCTTTCCCTCTAATCCGGGGTCCCGGGTTCCGGGGTCCCGGATTGCGAAGACAAGATGGCTGCAAGGAGCAGGCGAAAACCTGCGAGGGCGTGTAAGTTATGAAGGAGTGAGGATATTGAGCCGGCTTATGGTTTTACCCGGGAGGAAAAAATTCCGTAGCCTGGCGGCTACACTGACGATGGCTTTTGTAGTTCTCTTGGCGGTGGTATTGGTCTTATTCAATGGCCTCAACCTCTATAATTTTTTCCAGCACAATCGGGAGATCATCATTGACCGGCAAGAATTAATGGCTAAAGAACCGGCTAATACAGTAAAAAGCTTTATTCAGGAAAAATTTAACCTGATGGCGGTGACTGCCGGTTGCGAAAACCTGCTGGCCGCTCCTGAGGAAAGACAACGCGCTGTTTTAAGTAGTTTATTGGGGTTGGAACCCTCTTTCCGCCAGTTGGTCTTATTAAACAGCAAGGGCCGGGAGGTCTCCAGAATATCCCGGTATTCCGCTCTGGTAGCCGGGGTTCTGAGCGAGAAGAATTTGCAAGATGCCTTTTCCCGGGCGTTTACAGGTGAAGAATACATAAGCCAGATCTTTATTGATGAGACCTCTTTTGAACCGATGGTAATCATGGCCATGCCGCTTACCGATATTTTGGGCAGTAGTTTGGGGGTACTGGTTGCCGAAGTAAATCTGAAATTCATGTGGGATCTTATCGGCGCATTGAAAATCGGCGACAAAGGCCAGGCCTATGTAGTGGATGAAATTGGTAACCTGGTGGCCTTACGGGATGTCACCCGTGTGCTGAAAGGGGAGAACCTGCGCCATCTGGAGATTGTTGCTGATTTTATCAACAAAAAAACGGCCTTTGCCAGCCGGACAGCTATAGGCTCCGGGGTGATGGGGACCGAGGTCATCGCCAGCCTGGTCCCGCTAGGCAAGCCCGACTGGGCGGTGGTGGCGGAATTGCCGCTGTCTGAAGCGTACCGGCCGGTGCGGGTGATGATGGTCTCTTCATTCATCTTTATGTTTGTTAGCCTGGTAGTGGCAATAATTGCCGGGGTAATCCTGGTTAAGAGGATCACCAGGCCAGTGGCGGATTTCGGCAATGCCCTGCGGGAACTCGGTAAAGGTAACTTGCGGGCAAGGGTTGCCGTGACAGCAAAGAATGAATTCGGGGAACTGGCCGGTTATCTCAATAAAACCATCAATGCCTTAAGCCTTTTAATTAATAAAGCCCGGGAAATGGTGAAGATGGTTTCCGAGCAAAGCTATTTTCTGAAGGAAAGCTCGGAACAATCGGCCGAGAGTGCGGAGACGGTGGCAGTGACCATGGAACAGATCAGCAAGGGAACTATAGAACAGACGAAACAAGCGGAACAGGCTTCACAGCAGATTAATAATTTGGCCAAGGAGATTGATACCATCGTTTCGGAAGCCAGGCAAGTAGAGAGGATTACCGAGGCTACCAAAGCCGCAAGCTACCATTCGAAGAACGCCCTTGACCTTCTGGTCGAAAGGACAAAGGATACAGACCGGATCATCAATGAATTTGAAAGGACCGGCCAGGAGCTTAATGAGAGTATTAAAGCCATCCGGAGCATCACGGATACCATCACCAAAATCACAGAAAAAACCCAGCTCTTGGCGGTGAATGCCGGGATTGAGGCAGCCCGCGCCGGGGAATACGGCCGCGGCTTTGCGGTTGTGGCCAGTGAGATTGGGAAATTAGGCCAGCAGTCGCGGGAAGCAGCGCAGGGCATCGAGGAGATTTTAAAAAGGGTTCAGGAAGGGATCCTTGAGTCAGTCCGGACTTCAGAAGAGGCAACACAGACGGCTACAGAGCAAAAAGAGGCGGTTTTCTCCACTATTGAAGCTTTTGACACTGTAATCTCAGCCATGGACGAGACTGGCCGGATAATCATGAAAATGAATGAGATCATCAAAAGAATCGACGAGTGCAAAGATGAGGCAATCACCTCGATCATGAGTGTTAATGCGATTTCAGAAGAGACCGCCGCCGCCAGTGAGGAAGTTTCGGCAGCGGCCGAAGAACAAAAGGCCGTGTCGGAACAGGTTAAAGGGATGGCGGATACTCTCCACAAAATGGCGAGCGACCTGGTCAGCGCAATCAATATCTTCCAGACCCGGGGGGAGAGTAACGAAGAAGCACTGGTTCCTCTTGCCGGTAAACGCGAGAAGAAACAGAGGTTACAGATGAACCTGGCGGATGACAGCCGGCAGCGGCGTCCCGGATGAGATGATTTATAGCTCGATGAATTCGGTTTTCACCAGATACCGGCCGCCGGTTTTTGCCTGGACCACCCGGCGGTACTCTTCCAACTGAGATTCCTCCTTGGTTTCACCGGTCTTGAAATCAAGGATGAGAATCTCTTTTTTCTCTTCGTCTACGATCAGCCGGTCAACCCGGTAGACCTTGTCCCCGTCCCTGATTTCATATTCAGTGAAAACCCGCCGGCGAGGTGAGGAAAGAAACAGTTCCGGACGGGCGGAAAGCAGCTGTTCCACGCGGCCGGTGATGGCGGCGACCCTTTCCGGCCCCAGGATATTGCCGAAACGGGCCAGGACCATCCGGCGCCCGTATTCCCTTTCCTCCTCCGTATTCTTTTTTATTTGTTCCAGATATAAATGGGCAGCCAAACCGTCGCCCTTTTTTTTCTGCCGGTCAAGGTCGGTTCCGAACTCTTTGTTCCGGTTGATCCTTTCCATTTCGGTAGCGGGGATCACCGCCGGGGCGAAATAGGGTTGCAGATTTGGAAGATCCATCTCCTGCTCTTGGGGTGCGGCCTCCTCCGGCTGAAAGCGGCCAAGTTTTTTGCCGGAGATTAAGTCGCAGAGGGACCCGGCCCGGGCTCCGGCCAAAAGGGCAGGCTCATAAAAGCTGTAATTTTCATTTCCAGCCCAGTTGGCGCCCGGCGCCGCCGGGGACAAACGCCGCGGGCTTTCGACGTAAAGGAAGAGGTTCTTTTCCGGCCTGGTTAAGGCGACATAGACATTGTTAATCTCCTCCTGCAACTCCCGGCGGGACTGCTCTGTGGCGTATGCCAGGCCCAAAAGGTCAAAGAACCTCCGGTAACGGCTGTGCGTCAGCAAGTAATCCTCCACTTCGGAAAAATTCCGGTCAAAAGTGACGAAAAGCTCCATACGCCCCCCGTCCCTGCCGCCGCGGGCGGAAGGCTTCCAGTAGAAAAAGACGGTCCCAAAGGAGAGGCCTTTGGCTTTATGGATCGTCATCAGCTTAACGGCTTTCTCCTCTTTTACCCCCACCTGTTTTAGCTCCTCGCTCTCCCGGTTTTCTTCCAGATAGGCCAGGAACTCCTGGAGGCAGGGGAAGGAACGCATAACTTTGAAAAACTGGAAGATGTTCTTGAGGGCGCCGCTGTTTTCCCGGTAGAGGGAGATGAGGCCGAAACGTTCGATTATGGCGGTGGTCAGCTGGTCCCAGGCCAACCCCCGCAGGTTCCTTATCTCCGTCAACACCGGCAGCAGACCCCCGAGTTCCAGGTTTAAGCTTCTCAGACCGGCGTTTTCTCTTCCGGTCCCCGGCTTCGCTTCCGCCTCCGGCGGCAGGACTGTGCCCAGGAACTCCTCGACCACTGCTTTTCCGGTCAGAAGCCGTTTTAGCACCCGGCGGCTTACCCCCACCAGATTACTGCGGAGGAACTTCAGGAGCGCAAGGTAGTTTCCGGAATCGAGGTAAGAGAGGAGAAAAAAGAGGGGTTTTACGGCTGGGTGGTCGACCAGGCTTTCCCTGCTTTCCAGGAGATACGGCAGGCCTTCTTTCTCCAGTTCGGCCGCGATTTCCAACAGATCGGCGCCCGTACGGGCAAGGATGGCGGTGTTGCCGTAATCCACCGGCAACTCCTTTAGTTTTTTGGCGATGGCTTGCGGCAGGTTTTCCACGGCCAACCGGTTGATCTCTGTGAGCGTCTCCTGTTCTTCGGGGCTGAGGTTTTGAAAAACCTTGGTGTTGGTGGCGGTCTTCAAAGCCTTACCACCCAGGAGGATCTCGACATAGCCCCCGGTTTTGGCCGGCAGGTGCTCCACTTCTTCATAATCCCAGCCGGCAGCGGCCAGGCGGCGGCAGAAGCGGTTAACAAACCCGGTGATCTCCTGTTCACTGCGGTAGCAGATTTTCAGCGGTTCGCTTTTCCCGCCAAGGATCCGGTCGAGACCGGCAAAGAGTTCCTTTTCGCCCCCGCGCCAGCCGTAGATGGATTGCTTTTCATCGCCAACGGCAATTACCCGGACATCCCTCTCCAGCAACGGCTGGAGGATCTTCCACTGGAGGATGCTGGTATCCTGGAATTCGTCGATGAAGAGGGTTTTCACTTCGGCGCCCAGCAGTTCAAAGAAGTAGGCGCTGACCTTCCCGCCTTTCACCAGCCCCAGGTTTTCCTCGTTGAGGTAAAGATAAGTGTAATTGCTTATATCCGTATGACTGAACTCTTTGGTCTTTAGCTTAATCCGGTCGTAAAGGTCGAAAATACGGCTGGAAAACCGGAAGATCTCCTCTTCGTAGGGGATCATCTCCCGGTTATAGATGCAGGCGGCCAGTTCCCGCAGGAATTTCTCATACAGGTCCAGGAGCTCGGCTTTGACCGGTTCCCATTCCTTGCCCCGGAGTTTGTTTCCGTTCCAGAACGGCCGGGAGAGAAAGGCGTTGCGGTGTTTGAGGATAAACTCCTCTTTCGCCCGGCTGTCCGCGGCCGGCAGGTCCTCCTGGTATTGCGGGAGGAGCCTTTGAAACTCCTTGCAGAGAAATTCCTCCCAGGGGCAGCCTTTGGCTGCAGCCGCCTCCCGGGCAAGGCCGATCGTTTCCTCCAGGGCGGGGACCAGCCCGGAGGAGGGGAGGCTTGTCCTGGGCCGGCGCTGGATTAACAGGAACTTCCACCGGTTTTTGAGGATCTCGTCGATGAGATCCAGGTAGTGCTCGACATCACGTTCGGGGTTATCGGCGAGGAACTTCTCCATCAGCGCAAAATCCTCCGGGTTGTCCAGCATCTTCTTGAAGACCTCAGCCACCGTCTCTCTATTCTTATGCTCTTCGATTATGGTATAACGGTAAATCCCCAAATAGGGGGCGACGGCATGCTTGAAAATGTGGTTGATAAAACTGTCGATGGTATGGATATGGAGCCGGTCTTTATTCGCCAGCATTGCCCCGTAGATTTTCTCCAGGAACGGCCGGTTCAAGGACGCCCGCACCCCGGAAGCGGACCGGATTTTCTGCAGGTTTTGCCAGACCGGGCTTTCTTCCCCCCGGAGGAGCAGATCCTCCAGGTGGTCAAAGATCCGTTCCCGGATTTCCGCAGTGGCTTTACGGGTAAATGTCATAACCACGATCTCCGTAAATGATTCCCCGTCAAGGAGCGCGTTTATATACTCCAGGGAAAGCCGGTAAGTTTTGCCCGTACCGGCGCTGGCCTTCAAAATTTTCCGCATGCTTCTCTCACCCCCAGCAGAGATCCAGCCAAGGACAGTTCCGGCAGAGGGAGGGCTTTTCCACTCCCCGGTAGATCCGGCTGGTAAAAAGTCCGGTAAGCTCTTTATGGATGGTTTCCGCCAGTTCTTCTTCACCATCTGCCGCGCCCGCCTGGATTTTCTCGTTAAGCACGTCATAGATCTCCCTTTCGATCCGGGCTCCCGTACCGGTTGCCTCCCTGAGCAACAAGGCATAGAAATCCAATTGGCTGGAGTCGCCGGCGCCGGTCTTGAAATCGACCACCCGGAGGGCGTCGCCCGTATCAAGGAGGAGATCAATCCGGCCGCTCAGGTAGACATCGGCCATCTCGTGGCGGTAAAAGGGGGCGCCGGTTCCCCGCGGGCGCCATTCGCTTTTCAGATCCTGGATTGGATTTTTCTCTCCCCGCCGGCGCAGCAAGGCCAAAAGGTTCTGGAGCGACCCCTTGATTTTTCTTAAGAACAGTTCCTGGTAATACTTGAAGAAATAGTCGTTGATCTTTGGACCCCAGCTATAAACGAGCTTCTCCCGGATGATCTCTTCAATTGTTTCCGGGGAAAGGCTGAAGCCCGGGCCGGCGCGGTTAAGGACCTCGGCAAAGAGTTCATGCACCAGGCTGCCGAAGAGGGGAGGGCTGAGGATTTGCGTTTCCAAGCCCGTTAACGGGGTTATTGTTTCTTCCACGCCGGTGATATACTGGAGATAAAATTTAAAATGGCATTCGGTCAGGGTCTTGTATTTATAATAACTTAAAGAGAAACGTTTTCCGGGGAAATCCATCGCCTCCACGGGCGGCCAGTCGCTGTCCCGGTCCGTATCCCCGTCCCCGGCGGTGCCGGGAGCGCCTACGGGCGTTGCCGGGCCGGCAACCATGACCGCCGGGTCAAGGGCGGCTGCAGCTGCCGCCCGGTCCGGGACGGCAAAAATCCCGGCGGTGACAGCCGGAAGCTGCCCGGCTTTAACCGGGGCTTCCACCAGGGGAAGCCCGTAGTGGAGACGGAGTTCCTCCACGAAGGAACTGGGTGTTAGATTCTCCTCTAGATTTTTCAGGCTAAAAATAATCGCCTTTTTACTGCTGAAGACGGGACGGAAAAAAGCGTATTTCTCGGCGAGTTTCCGCTCTTTCGCCGCGGGCAGTCCGAGACGGGCCCGTTGCCCGTCGGTGAGGAGGAAGTTGTTCCCGCCTACGGCGGGGATTACCCCGTGGGAGGCGTTGATGATCACCAGGGTCTCCCACGGACGGTCCGGGGCTTCCCGCAGGCCGGTCATTCTGATTGCAGTGGCCTCCAGGGACGGGTCCCGGATGGGCTTCACTTTTTTATACCTCAGATAGTTAAGGGCCAGGCGGAGGAGGCCCAAGGCGGGCTGGGAGAAGTATTTTTCCCAGTCGCTGACGATCTCCAGTTCCTCCAGGGAATCAAGTTCCAGGAGGGCATCAAAATAACCGGTAATGTTCTTTGCCAGGCGCCGGTCATTAAGCAAACTCAGGTCGAGGCCGGAGAGGAAAGCACATAGCTCCTTCATGGTTTTTACCTGCCGGAGCCGGTCCAGATCATTCATCACGCTCCGGAACTCCCCGGGGGCAAAGAAGTAGGCATATCCTTCCGCAGCCAGTTCCTGCAGGCGTATGCCGGAGGTTTCATCCAGGTTGTAGTAAGCCCGGAACTCGGGAAGACGGACCGCCTGCATAAGACGGTTCAACTCCACTTGCAACACGCCCGCGCGTTCGCCGGCCCCCTGCAGCAGGTCGTAGAGGGCCGCCAGGAAGCGGTAGATTTTCGTCTCGTAAAAACCGGTTTCCCCTTCGACCATGATTTTGCCGCCGGTTAACAACTGGTGATAGGAACTGCCGGCATCCGTATCCAGGACCACAGCGTTTTCCTCTTCTTCCAGGACCGCGATGGCATTCACCAACTGGAGGAGATCGTCCCCGGCCTGGTAAAGGAGGATCTCGGTTCCCGGGTTCTCCGGGAAGGAGACCCCGGTCAAGCAGAGCTGTTCTTCATCAAAATCCCCCGGGGAGAGCTGCAAGAGAAGGCGAAGCTTAAACCCCCGGTCCGCCAGGAAGCGGAGGAGCCTTTTTTCTTTGGGCGTAAAGGCGGTGATATTAACCAGGACAATCTCTATGTATTCCCGGAGGGGCTCTTCGTAAAAGTTGGAGAGATCAAAGGCCAGCGTGGCGTCGGTATATCCCAATTCGTCCAGGCGGTCCAGGTAGCGGCGGCGAATCGACTGCAAAATCCCGTATTTTTTTGCCTGCCATTCTTCAAGTCCCGTTAGATCCGGGATTTCATACTCGCTCATCTCATCGTAGAGTGTAAAGAAACCGGCAGCCGGCTCAATAGCGTCAAAATAGTCGTCAATCCCCAGTTCTTCCCGTTCGGCCGGGGTGAGAAGTTCATAAAAGAAGACGGCCAGTTTTTCTTCGCGCAAGATCAAGCGTTTTGGGGGAAAGAAGCGTTCCTTAAAATCCCTGAGGGTAAGGAAGAGGGAGGCCGGCTGGAGGAAAGGTAGTTCATAGGAACGGGCGGCTTGGACCATATTCGCCTGGCGATCAAATAGAAAGACCCGGGGCCCGTCCGCCGCCAGTGCGAGTACCCTGGAGAATAGATCTTCCCGGTAATCCAGGTAGTCGATTTGCACGGTTCATCCCTTCCTTCCCTTTCTGCGCGGGCACAGCCCGGAGGTTTCTTTAGGCTAAATTCGCCGGCCGGGCGGGAAACCCTTTTTTTTGAAGAAAGTGAGAAAAAAGAAAGGAGGGCAAGAGCCCTCCTTTCTTAGAAAATCCGGTTTACTTTAGGGGTTTACTTTAGAAGTCCAGTTTGACCGGGATTTTAGTTGTGCTGCACGGCTTGATCTTGCCGAAGAGCAGGTCTGCGGCGGCACGGATCGAGTCCGGGGTACCGCTGAAGTTGCAGACCACCGCATCGGCCTCGGCAGTGGCGCCGATTTCGTACGGATGGTTGGTCACAACAACAACGTCGTGCCCGGCTTCTTTCAGCTTCTTGACGAGCTTCGCGTTGTTCCCGGCCTTGACGATCCGCGCATAGTAGTTGGTCATGACAACCAGATCTACCTGTTTGGCCAGTTCGAGGCATTCGGCCATCTCTTCCTCGCTGGCGGCGAAGCCGGTATCGACCAGGATCAGGTTGGGCGAATCCTCAACCTTCCAGTTCTCAACCATCCGCTCGCAGAACATATGGGTGTGCATATACGGGTCCTTACCGGTGAATTCGTAAGGAATCCGCTGCTCGATCACGAGGGTCTTCTTGTCGGTCGTAAGCGGTAAGAGGTTCTTATTGTCCCGCATGACCACAAGGGCTTTCTCTGCGACCTCCCAGGAGAAGTCGACCACCGGTTTGCTCATGGCAAATTTCTGGGCTTTCGCCGGATCCAACTTGCCCGCGGTCTTGAAGAGCCCCTGGTCGTACTTAAGCTTCAAGATTCTCTCCACAGCCTCGTCGATTCTCTCCATGGGAATCTCGCCGCTCTCGACCGCCATCTTGATCCCAAAGTAACACTGGGTTCTGGACTCGTCGTCCGCCTTCAAGAGGATCTGGTCGCAACCGGCCTTAATCGCCATAGCGCAGGCTTTCGGCAGCGGCCAGTTCTTGAGGATGGCGGCCATCCCGATGGCGTCGGAGACGATGACACCCTTGAAGCCCAGTTCCTCCCGGAGCAACCCCTTAAGGACCTTTTCAGAGAGGGTTGCGGGATACTGGTCGTCATAAGCAGGGTAGATCACGTGGCCGGTCATAATGCATTTGACACCGGCGTCGATCGCTGCTTTGAAGGGAACCAGTTCAACCTCCCACATCCGCTTCTTGTCAACATCAACGACATCCAGGACGTCATGGGCGTCGGTCGCCGAGTCACCCCGGCCCGGGAAGTGCTTGGCGCTGCAGGCAATGCCACCGTCCTGCAGCCCTTTGATCAAGGCGACGGCATGTTTGGCGCAGGCGTGCGGGTCGTCGCCAAAGGAGCGGACGCCGATCTCCGGGTTTTTCGGGTTGAGGTTGACGTCGCAGACCGGTGAGTACATCCAGGTGATCCCGATCTTGGTGAGTTGCTGGGCGATGGTGAGACCAATCTTGTAGGTGATCTTCTCATCGTCAATGGCGGTCATGCCCATGGGCGGTATGAACTGGCGGATGCCACCGGCCATGTAGTCGTTTTTGAAGTCGCCCTCGAAGTCAATGACCATGTGCAAAGGAATCCTGTTCGGCCGGGAGAGGGCGATCTGTTGGAGCTTGTTCAAGAATTTGGTGTAATCGCCAGGGGTGATGCTGACCCCGGGAGTGCTACCGGAGAAATAAGTATTGGAGATGGTGAAATAGTCTTCCGGCGGTTTGAAATTCGGGTCAATCTGTGAGTTGCCCCAGTAGAGGTTTTTGCAGGTCTCAAGAGTGAAAGGCTCCAGGCAGAGACCGCCGCAGTGCAGCCTGGTGATCTGCTCGATGTTGCTCGGGGTCAACATGGTTCCCCGCTGGGTGAAGGTGAGGAGCTGTCCGACCTTCTCTTCCAGGCTCATCTTGGAGATCAGATCACGGACAAATGCGTCTCTTTTCGGGTTGCTCTTTTCAGCCATGTTTTACCTCCTATTTGTTTATTTTTTAGCGCACAGCGCATTTGTGAACGCCATTTAGCAGCCGCTGCTGAACAGCTTCGCCGCTTTTTTTAAGCGGTGCTGCTTTAGCAGCGTTGCCACGGTTTTTGCGGCTTCACTGCTAAAGCAGCTTCTTTGTGCTAGCAGTCTCCTGCTAAAGGTGGTTTTTCTCCCCCGCGATCAGCGCGGGGAGGAGGGGAGAATAACAAACGTTTACGTTTAACAAACGTTTTCGAATTAAGTAAAATAAGAGAGAAATTATTCCTCCCACTTACCCTTATTTGCCGGCCCGGCCCAGAACTGGCCAACCTTCTCCCAACCGGGCTCGTCAATCTGCATCTCTTTGGTCTCCCAGCCTGCCTCGATGCGACGGGTCAGGTCCTCAAACCCCTTGTTCCAGGAGAGACCATCGGGAACGGTCACGTTCATGCTGCCCGCGGCATTGGCATAGCGCAGACAGGACTCGATGGTGTACCCGCGGACAAAGGCGGAGAGGAAACCGGCAATGGCCGAGTCGCCGGACCCAAGCGCCCCAACGAAGGACTCTTCCTGGTAAACAGGGAACCAGAGCTCGCGGTCGGCCCAGTTGTCCAGGTCATTGCAACCGGCGGCGCCCATCTTCTGCAACCGCTCTTTACCGGCGGTGCGGATGTACAGGCCACGGTTACCGCATTTGACCATGGCAACGGCTGCACCCATATCGATCAAGTCCTTGCCCATGGTGGCAATTTCGTCTACGGTCATGAGGTCAAGCACAGCCTCATTCGCTTTAATCTGGTCTTTCTTCTCGAGGAACTTCTCTTTGTACAGGAAGAAGAAGAGCTCTTCCGCGCTGGGAACCATAATATCGCTAAGCGGCACCCAATTATGGAGGATCGCCTTCCAGTCGAGCTGGCCTGCGGGGCTGTCCACATCAGGCAAGGACAGGTCGAGGGCGGTTGTGGTCCCCAATTCTTTTGTTTTTTGCAGGATCCTGGTCAGCTCAGCACCGGTGTTTTCATAGATCTTCTTCATCCACGGCGGATAACCGAAGAGCATCAGTCTGGCGCGGCCAACGAGGTCGAAATCCATATCATCGTAGCCGAACGTATCATTCGCTCCGCAGTGATGCAGGTAAAAACGGTCGATTCCGGGGATGCAGATGGCAATGGTGTAGGAGGTAGATTCACCTTCCACCATTTTAATGCCTTCAAAGTGGCCCTCGTTCTCCTCGTACCACCTGAGGATCTGCTGACCGAAATCATCGTCGCCGATTTTACCGATTAATTCGGTCTTCACACCAAGCCTGCGGATGGAGACACCGGCGTTGGTGACAGGGCCGCCACCGGCGACAACGCACTTGCCCATATTAATCATTTTGCCCGGGACAAGCACGTCGGTCATTTTTTCGACCGGTTTGTCAATGGTAAAGGCAGGAATGAGGTCGAGACAGATATGACCTGCAGCTACGATATCAATGTCCTTCTTACTCACTTCTCTACTCCTTTCGTTATCTTTATTTGCTGCAAAAAATAAGAAGGCGAAATACAATAATTTAATATTTCGCGCAACACCACGACAATTATAACAAAACCTAAATTGTCTGTCAATTAATTATTTCTTAAACAATTTTTAACGAAGATGCACCAATACATTACACTGTAGGGGCTTGCGCCTCTGCGTGCAGGTAAGCCTCGAAGGGCGAGGCCGGGAGGCCCTCCTTATTGTAGAGATTGGCCTCTGCCGGGTTGTTTGCCCAGGCATACCTGATCCCAAAGGGCTCTTTCACCCGGCTGCTGTGGACGATGACCTGCTCGCCCCGGATCTCCGCCTCCGCCCGGTAAAACTTCCGGTCGGCGCCGCAAAGCTCGAAACCGCGCAACGGCCCGCCGCCTTTGGCCACTAGCCCGCCGCCGGTGGAAGTAAAGGAGAGAATAGCGGTTCCGTCCTTGACCTCCAACCGGGCAAACATCGGGCCCTGGTAGACCAGGTCCTCGCCGTAGGCCACTTTTTGCGCGGCCAAGGCCAACCGGTGGCCGACGGTCTTTTTATCCTGCGGGTGCAGGTCATTGTCTTCGCCGGCGTCGATTGTCACCGCCATTGCCGCGTTGGAGAGGAGGTGGAGAGCGAGGCGTTGTTCCTCACGCAACCGCGCCCAGTTCGATTCTTCCGGTCCGGTTGCGGCGGCCATAAAATTGGTCAACTGCACGTACAAAAAGGGAAACTCGCCAATTTGCCACTGCTCCCGCCAACTCTTAACCAGGGTGGCCAGGAGACTCCGGTAGTTTTCGGGGTGGCCGGTGTTGCTTTCCCCCTGGTACCAGAGGACGCCCTTAATGACATACCGGTGCAAGGGGGCGATCATCCCGTTATAAAGGCCGGTCGGGAAATACTGAAAAAAGGTGGTTGCCGGTGTGGGTCCCATCTGCACGCCGATCTTATACCGCCAGGGGCCGGATAAATCGATGGCCTGCCCCCCGGCCTCCAGAGCATAGCGTTTGCCCAGGACAAAACCGCCGGTGCCGCGGTTGCTGATTACCCGGAGGGCGAGGGTGTTTTTCCCGGCCTGCAAGACCCCTTCCGGGACCGGGTATTTCCTGGGCGGGTACTGGTAAGCGGTCTGTCCCACCAAAACCCCGTTCAAATAAGCCTCGTCCGCATCGATGATCGCCCCCAGCCGCAGGAGGGCTTCCTTCCCTGCCATCTCCCCGGGGACGGTAAACTCTTTCCTGAACCAAACCGCGCCGTTAACCCCGGCCAATTCACTGCCGGCCCAGGAGTTGGGCACGGTAAAGACGGGCCATTTTGAATCATCAAAGGACGGCTGGGCCCAGGGGAGTTCCCCGTTCTTGTACCCCTCGTCGCCGGCGTTCAACCGCCGGTACCAGTCATCTACCGCTTTGGTTTCGGCGGCAATTGTCCGTTGGATGTAACCGTCATCCCGGCACTTGGCCAAGACCTCCCGGTGACTGGCGAATGCCTGCGGGTCGCCGGCTTTGGCCAGGGCCTCTTCACTCATCCAGGCCTCGATCGGCGTCCCGCCAATGGCCGACCGGATCAGGCCTATCGGGACCTGGTATTTATCATAAAGGGCGGCGGCAAAAAAGTAGCCGACAGCGCTAAAATCCAGGACGTTTTCCGGGGTGACCTCCTTCCACTGGCCGCCCGTCAATTCAGCGCGGGGCCTGTGGAAATCATAGACCATCGGGACGGCGAATTCACGGATAAAGGGGTTTTTTGCCTCGCGTACTTCCTCAGCAAAGAGGTCGAGGGTCCGGCGGACCGGCAGTTCCATATTGGATTGGCCGCTCAGGACCCAAACATCGCCAACCAAAACGTTTTTTATCCGGTATTCTTCCCCGTCGCAACTGATCACCATCTCCCAGGGGCCGCCCGGTTCCAGCGGGTCCATAACCACCTGCCAGTTCCCGGCCGTATCGGTTTCCGCCTTGTATTCCCTGGCACAAAAAGCCACGGTCAACTGGGTGCCCGGTTCGGACCGGCCCCAGATCTTGACCGGGGCATTCCGCTGCAGGACCATCCCGTCACTCAACAAGGGCGATAGCTCCAACTTTTTCTGCGCCGGGGTATTCTTTTGCAGGGCCATAAAGGGGATACCTCCTACCAAATTATCTGCTGCACCGTGGAGACTTTTCCATTTTCCCCTTCAAATTCTCCGTGAGAAACGGCGATCCCTTCTTTTGGGTGGATCTTTTCCAAGTGCATCCACGGTATCCCCTGTTTGAAACCGTTGGGAAGCGCAGCAGGCGAGGCGGGCGCGCAAAGAGTTTTTTCGCGCTGGCTTTTACCTACTGGTTACAGCAGGAATTTTTTACAGCAGGAATTTTGGTTTTTTTATCTAATATACATGGGGAATCTACAGGGGTAAACCCCGGCACGGTAAAGGATAATATTATACCGGTAATATTGTATTTATACAGGCAAATATATTACAACGGGGTACTACCATATTGCCCTCTATTATATTAAGGTTAGAAATGAAATCACAGGGCAAATCTTAAGGAGGAATCGGATTGTTAAAAAGAGACTGGGAAACACTGCTTGACGTTGTGGACGGCAAGAGTTTTGAACGGCCGCCGGTCGCCCTGATCGTTGACAGCCCTTGGCTGCCGGATTACGCCGGTATAACCCATTTGGATTACTATCTCCACCCGGACCTTTGGTTAAAAATAAACCTGCAGTTAAAGCAGGATTACCCCAACATCATTTTTGTCCCTTCCTTCTGGGTGGAGTACGGGATGGCCAACGAACCGTCGGCTCTGGGCTGCCTGGTCCGGTGGAGCCTTAACGATATGCCCACAGTGGAAAAGCGGGTCACTTCCCCGGAAGAGATCTCCCGCCTCCGGGTGCCAAACCCGGAAAAAGACGGGCTTATGCCCTTGGTCCTCAATCTCTACCAGTATTTCCAGGGAAAACTGGACGGGACGGGGCATGAGATTAAGATTGTTGCCGCCCGCGGCCCGTTAACTGTCGCATCTTTTGTTTACGGCCTTACCGAATTGTTGATGGGGATCAGGATCGAGCCCGATTGGATGAAGAAACTGTTGGAAATCACAACAGAAACGGCGATCACCTGGCTCAAAGCACAGCTGAAAGCGGTCCCTTCCGCCGAAGGGATCCTGCTGCTCGATGATATCCCGGGGCTGATGTCAAAAGAAGATTACACGGAGTTCGCCCACCCGTACCTGGAGGCTGTCTTCTCCGAATTCAGCGACAAGCTGAAACTTTACCATAACGACGCCAATACCACCCACATTCTGCCTTTGTTGACCGAATTGGATATTGATATCTTTAATTTTGGCAAGGAAGTCCCACTGGCGGAGATCTATAGATACACAGCAGGGAAGATGGTGGTGATGGGGAATATCTCACCGCTGGAGACCTTGAGAGAAAAAAGCCCTGAAGAAGTGGAAAAAGAAGTTGAGGAGTTCTTAAAGGATGCCCCCGATAAGTACCTTCTGCTTTCCGCCGGCGGCGGGGTTTCCCCGGGGACGCCAAAGGAGAATATTGCCGTCTTGAACCGGATGGCTGCTGTTATTTTTTAAACGGCGAAAGGAGAGGTCTTTGGCTGCGCCTTGTCTCCCGCGGTCTTCCCGGGTTCTTGCTGGTAGTATCCCCGGGCGAACTGGATGAATTTCCTGCCCAGTTCTGAAAGGAGGGATTCATTGGCCATCAGGGTTAAGGTAAGAGCAGGGCTTTCTTCGAGATCAACCAGGTGAAAGGCGGGTTCGGTAAAGAAATTGGCCGCCCGGATCCGGGTCTGCAGCGTGACCCGCATCCCCTGCATGATATAGCGTTTGATTGTACCTAAACGGACATGGGACAAGGTATGGTAGGGCGCAAAACCCGCGGCTACGCAGGTTTCATAGAAGAGTTTGAATAAGGCTTCATCTTCCCGGGGAAAACAAAATCTCTCCTGGTGGAGGTCAGCCAGGGAGATTCTGTCGGTTTTGGCCAGGGGGTGGCTCTCATGCACCACCAAGACCAGGTCATCTTTTTTCAGCGGTATGGAAAAGTAATCCGGCTCTTCCGGCCAGAGTTCCCGGTAACCGATGATGATATCGGTCTGCCGGTTGGAGAGCAAATCAAACATCTGGGAATGGTCGCATTCCTTGGATTCGATATAAAAATTGGGTATATTATGTTCAAAACTGACCATTAAGTCGGTAATTCCGTATTGTGACATCTCACAGAAAGAAGCAATACGGAGTTTCTTTTTTTCACCCTTTATATAATCCTGGGCTTCCAATACCATGCGGTCATATTCATCCAAAATTGCCTGGACGTAGATGGCGATCCGTTCGCCGATCGGCGTCAGTTTAATCACCGAGTGGCCGCGCTCCACAAGGGTTACCCCCAGCGCATCCTCAAAGGATTTCAGCTGTTTTGAGAGGGCCGACTGGGAGATGTAGAGGTTCTCCGCGGCTTCGGAAAAACTCCGGTATTTTTTGATTGCCGCAAAACAGCGAAGATGGTCAAACCTCAATTCCTCTTCCTCCTCTATTTTTGCCAGGTTATTTACAGTCACCTATAACGCAATGGGATCTTGCCGGAGTACAAACCTGTCCTGCCAAAACGATTTCCGTGAAAGTTCCTGCTGTATCAACTGAAGGATAGAAGATGAGGCCATTTTTTCTTTTTTATTAATTCTTTATTAATTCTTTATTACAATTATAGCAGGTAAAGATCAAAATAACAAGGGAGAACGGGGAGGCAAATTCTGGCGTTATCAGCAATTTAGCCTTTGCCGGTCCAAAATGGAATAAACTCTATTCCATACTTGAATTGAGTTTAGGTTAACAGAGTTTTAAAATAAAGTTAAAGCACAAACCAACTTAATAAAACATTATAGCAAAGGAGCGAAGAAAGGCTATGGCAAGAAAGCTCAACCCAATTCTTGACCCCCGCGGGTATCAGGAACGGCCCGTAATCAAACTGGCCCCCCGCGTGACCCTGGACGATCTGCGGAAAGGGAAGATCCTGTTTTACGACAACACAAAGCTCTCCTTCGTCAATTACAACCAGGTCTTTATCAGGATCAAAGAGCGCTTCAGGGAATTGGGGATCACCAATTTCGTTGACTATGTGGAGACGGTTCGTGGCAAAGACACCGATAAGCTGGAAGAATACGCGGCGATGTTGGCCAAGGAAAAACCCACCGCGGCTATTGTCGCTTTTGGCGATATGGGTACTTCCGCGGCAACAACGATTGTCGCCATTGCCCTGGAAAAACTGGGTATTCCCACTGTCTATATGACCGCGCCTCCGGGATCGGCTATTGCCGAAGGGGTAGCGGTTTACCGCGCCGGTAATCTCTGCCTCTGTCCCATCGATGTTTACCAGGCCAGCACCCCGGAGGAAGTACGGGAGCAGATCGACCTGAAATGGGATTATATCATCGGTGCGTTGACCGCCAGCGAAGAGAAACTGGCCGAACTGGCCAGGATCGATTTCAAAATGGACCAGGTTCCCCCGGCGGAAAACGGCCTGCTGCCGATTATCGACGAAATTGAAGTTGACGAGGAAAAACTCTGGGAACCCGGTTGTTATATGGAAGAGATCAACGAGTATTTCAATAGGGAGCATATCAGTGACGGCCTGCCGATCATCCCCCCGACCCGGGCGCGTTATGAAAGGATGCTGACCTATTGCCCGTTTGATGAGGATATGGTCCTCTGTGAACAGGTCGGTCCTACCGGGAAGGATATTACCGTCAGAGATGTGGCTATTGCCGCAGTTATGGCCGGTTGCACGCCCAAGGCCATGCCGATTCTGGTCACGGCTTTCCGGGCGCTAAACAACCCCAAGTACAACTTAATACAGTCGGTCACCACTTCCCATCCCGGCGGGAACTTGGTCCTGGTCAGCGGGCCGATCGCCCAGGAAATCGGAATCTCCGGTAAACAGGGTTGCATGGGGCCGGGTTGGCCGATGAACGCCACCATCGGCCGGGCTGTCAACCTGGTGATTATGAATGTTTGCCGTGCGGTTCCGGGGATCTGTGATCTGGACTGCATTGCATCACAGGCGGAATTCACCTACTGCTTTGCGGAGGAACCGGAGCTCGCCGAGTGGGAAATGATCAATGAAGAGCACTTTGATGCCGAGACTACCACGGTTTATGTGCTCAAGGCCGAGCCCCAGCATGATATCATTGACTTCTTGAGCCAGACCGGCCATGATCTGCTGGACACCATCACCCATTGCTGTACGACATTGGGTTCGAACAATGCTTATATCCCCGGTCCGTTGGTGGTCTGCCTCACGCCCGACCACGGGAAGATGCTGAAAAAAGCTGGTTATACGAAGCAGATGATCCGGGAACACATCCACACCTACGCCTACCACGAGGTGCCCATGGTCCGTAACCGTGGTCTGGTCCCTGTCCGTCCGCCGGAATTTGAAAACCGGCACCCGATGCCTGTCACCCGTTGCCCTGAGGATATCGAGGTCGTTGTGGTCGGCGGCCGCGGCGGTCATTCCGGTGTGATCCTTCCATGGGCCCTGCACAGCGAGGGTATAGTGGAACCGGTAACTCTTCCCAACGGGAAAAGGGCAAGAAGTATCGAAGAGTTTAGGAGGAAATAGGTACGTCCGGAAATTAAAAAATAAAAAAGCAAAAGGAGGCACGTACCCGTATGAAAAAGAATGTCCTGATGGTAATTCTGGCCCTGGTAGTGGTGGTGGCCCTGTACGGGGGGATAAGGTATTTCACCTCCCCCCGGGATGCGGCCGAAGAACCGCGAGTCACTCTTAGCTGGGGCGGCACAGCGCCGGCGGAGGACTTGACGTCCATCGGTATGCAGAAGGTCGCCGATTTGGT
>JAAYGG010000140.1 GCA_012727895.1 Bacillota bacterium | reverse complement strand
GGGAACCAAGCACCCAAAAGGCGCGACGCGGCGGCAAGAGCCTATTCCATCTGCAATTCATTGATCCTCTCCATGTAGATCCTGGCAAGCTCCCCGGCCTGCTCCGGCGAGGTTCCCTCACTGTAAATCTGGAAGACCGGTTCTTCCGCATCCGGCAAAACAAGGGCCCAGCCGTTCTCATGGAAGACCTTTAACCCGTCAACCGCCTCAATGCGCCGGTCTTTATTCTCTTCAAAGAGCGCCCGCATGATCCGGCCCTTTTCCTCCCACGGGCAAGCCACTTCCCGGTGCTCCATGTAGAACCGGGGGAGGGTCTCAACCAACTCGGAAAGGGTCATCTTTTCCCTGGCGACGAGCTCCAAGATTTTAACGAAGGAAAGCAAGGCGTCGAAGGCCGGTTGGAACTGGGTTTTGCCGTCACGGCCGGCAAAGATCTTCTCCTCCGCCACCTTTTCCATTAGCGAACGGGGATTGGCCTTTGTCCGTACCACTTTCCCCCGGTACTCCTTGGAGAGTTCCTCAATAATCCCGGAGGCGGTAACCGGTACAGCCACAGTACTGTGCTCGGTGTATTTCAGGACCAAGAAGGCGATTAAGGCGACAAACTGCTCATCCTGGATCAAACGGCCTTTTTCGTCCAGGAGGATCAGTCTTTCAGCGTTGTTGTCCACTACAATCCCCATATCCGCCTTTTCTTCCCGGATCCGGCCGCCGAGTTCATCGAGGACAGCCAGGATCTCTCTCAGGCTCTTTGGCCCGGCTTCCTCCTTATTTTCCTCCAAGAGCTGGTGGTGGACGGCGTCGCAACCCAGTGCCCGCAGGAGGGTGGGGAGGAGAAGGGAGAGGATCCCCCGGTCATAATTGACGACCACTTTAAAATGGGCCTTCCGGATCTCTTGCGGGTTGGTGGCGGCGAGGACCCCTTCCAGGTACCGTTCGAGGAGGTGGGGGATGTAAAAGACTTCGCCGACCCGGTCCGCTGCTATGCGCCGGTATTCTTCGGTAAAGAAGCGCTGCTCGATCTTGCGCTCCAGATCCCGGCTGACCGCAAAGCCTTTCTCATCCAAAAACTCCACCAGGATGCCATCGCCGTTTCTGGGGGAGACCCGCAGGTGGGCCCCGCCGGCGGCGCCCAGGATGGCCAGGGCGTACCTGGCAACCGGGGTGGTGGCAATCCCCAGGTCGAAAATATTGACCCCGGTGGCGAGAAAACCGGCGATCATCGCCCTCTTCAACGTCCGGGCCGGCCGCGAATTATCGGCGCCTATCACCACCTGCGCTTTCTCCGGCAGTAAAGAACCATAGGCCATCCCCAGCCGGGCGGCGAATTCCGGCGTCAGTTCCTGGTTAAAGGTCTTGTCAATGCCCAAATTCCCAAAAAGACTGTTACACCAGCGAGTTCCCCAGATAAGGCTGTTGCTCAGGACCGATCCGCTTTCAATATATTTATCCGGCCAGACCTTGACCTCCGGCCGCAACAGTGACCGGGTCCCCACTGTGGAGCCGTCGCCAATCACCACCCCTTCATAGAGGGAGACCCGGGGTTTTAAATGGACCCTGTGACCCAGGACCGCCCCGCGCAGTTCGGACTGGTCCCCTACATACACATGATTCCAGAGGATGCTCTTTTTTACTGAGACATTCTCCTGGATATGGGTGTGATCGCCCAGGACGGTAAAGCCGGTGATTTTTGCTCCCTTCTTTACCCGGGCATATTTCCCCAGGATCACAGGGGGTTCAATCTCCGCCCCCTCCTCGATCTCCACCCCCTCACCCGCCCGGATGCCCGGGGCTAATTCCCGGCCGGGCAGGGGCAACCGCACTTCCCCGCTGAGCAGGTCATAATTGGCCTGCCGGTACTGGTCAAGATTGCCGATATCCGACCAATAGCCATCGGCAACATAGCCATAGAGGGGTTGCCCCTCTGCCAGCAACTTGGGAAAAAGGTCCTTACTGAAATCCACGTTTTTCCCCCGTTCGTAGAAACGGAAGATCTCCGGTTCCAAAAGGTAGATACCGGTATTAACCGTATCGCTGAAGACCTCCCCCCACCCGGGCTTCTCTAAAAACCGCCGGATCTTCCCGGTTTCGTCGGTGATGACCACCCCGTACTCCAAGGGCGTCTTTACCTTGGTTAAAACCAAAGTGGCCAGGGCCTTTTTGCTCCGGTGAAAGGCAATGGCCTCCGCCAGGTTGAAGTCGGTTAAAGCATCCCCGCTGATGACGAGGAAAGTCTCATTCAAAAAATCTTCGGCGTTCTTGACGCTGCCGGCGGTCCCCAACGGGGTCTCTTCAATAAAGTAATGTAGATTAACGCCGAATTCATCCCCTTTGCCGAAGTAGTTCTTGATCACCTCCGGCAGGTAATAAAGGGTTACCGCGATTTGGGTCAGGCCGTGGTGGCGAAGGAGCCCGGTAATATACTCCATAATCGGGCGGGTTGCCAAAGGGACCATTGGTTTTGGCAGCTTGCAGGTGAGCGGGCGGAGTCTGGTCCCGGCTCCTCCCGCCATTATTACCGCTTTCAAAGGAATACCTCCTATCTCCGCCTAATTTTCTACCTGAAGATAACGGTGGAAAACCGGTTCGTGCGCGTGCTCTCTCTCCCGGTCACCGCCCGGCGCCGGGAAATCCCGGGGGTCGCGGCTGTACATCTCATCTTTATCCACGGGTTTCCAGGGTGATGCCAGATATTCTTGCCAGACTTCTTCATAAACCTCCAGGGTTTGCCGGGCAATTTTCCCCCAGTTATAGACCTCCTCAACTTCCCGGGCGGCCAGGTTCCGCAAAACCTCCCCTTCCTCCGGGTGGTTGAGGAGGCGTAAAATATTGGCTGCAAGGGAACTGGTATCGCCGGGGGCGGCCTTCAACCCGTTTTCCCCATGGCGGACCACCTCGCCCAAACCGCCGGTATCACTGACCACCACCGGCGTTCCAGCGGCCATCGCTTCCAGGGCGACAATGCCAAAGGGCTCATAAAGGCTGGGAAAAACCGCCACGTCGGCCAGGCGGAAAAGGGCGTTGCGGGTTTCGTCATCCAGGTAACCGCAGAAATAAACCTTATGGTAGATCCCGAGGTTCCGGGCGCTCTCCTTCAACCTGGACTCATAGGGGCCCTTGCCGGCAATCACAAACTTTACCCGGGGAAAACGAGCCAAAACCCGTGCTGCCGCCTCCAGGAGGTGATCCAGGCCTTTCTCCCTGACCAGCCGCCCAACAAAGAAGACGATCTTCTCGTCCGGGGCGGCGAATCTCCCCCTTACTGCCGCTGGATCCCCGGCCAGCCGCCGGAATCTTTCCGGGTAGACCCCGTTGGGAATGACCCGTAACTTATCAGGAGGGAGTTGGAAGATGCGTTGCAGTTCATCCCACATATACCTGCTGCAACAGATGACTTTCCAGCCTTCGTAGGTCAACCACCATTCCACATCACTTATATATCGCTGCAGCGGGGTGTGAAGGCCGTTGTTCCTCCCCCATTCCGTGGCGTGGACCGTTGCCACCAGGGGCAACCGCCAAGCGTGTTTCAGGAGCTTGCCCGCATAGGCCGTCACCCAGTCATGACTGTGGATGATCTGAAAACCGTTTCCTTCCCGCCCCAGGCTGACAGCTTTTTCCACCAGGTTTAAATTCAGCTGTAACACCCCGGAGATAAAGTCGAAAGCTTCCGGGTTGTTGTTTGCCACCCGGTGGACCATTATCCCCCCAATCTCTTCCTCTTCCGGAACGCCCGGCAGACCGGCGGT
Organism: Bacillota bacterium; assembly: GCA_012727895.1. Classification (GTDB taxonomy): domain Bacteria; phylum Bacillota; class UBA4882; order UBA10575; family UBA10575; genus JAAYGG01. The sequence goes on along the minus strand of JAAYGG010000140.1, from coordinate 20,345 downwards.
TAAAACATGGACCTCCTGGCCCTCCTTGACCAGGGCCAGGGAGAGGTCGTAAACATGGGCGGCAATCCCTCCCACAACCCTTGGGGGAAATTCCCAGCTCAAAATTAAAATTTTCATTCCTTCACCGCCTGAATTGGTTTTCTACGCGAGGTTCCCCGTTGCAAACGGGCAAAGAAAAAGAGAGCCTTCAAAGGAAAAGACAGCCTCCGCACCGGCTTTTGGCCTTTACAAAAAAAATAAAGGTATGCCACCTCTAGTCTGTCCCCAGAGACCCAAAGGCATACCCGGAAAAAGAAAAAACCGGGCACTTAAAGCCCGGCAAAAAAAGTAAATTTTATTCTTTTATCCTATTTTCTTCATCCAACTGGACAATACGGGGCTGAAAACCTTTAATTTCCTCCTCTGTAACCAGCCCGTAGGCCATGATGATCACCTTGTCGCCGGGGACCGCCAGTCTGGCCGCTGCCCCGTTCAGGCAGATAACCCCGCTACCGGCCTCTCCCTCCATCACGTAAGTCTCAAACCTGGCCCCGTTGTTGACATTGACCACCTGGACCATTTCGTAAGGGGAAATACCGGCTTTCTCCAACAGGTGCCGGTCGATGGTAATACTGCCCTCATATTCTAAATTGGTCTCGGTCACCGTTGCCCGGTGCAGTTTACTCCTGCAGACTACCCGCAGCATTCTCATTCCCCCTTTCCCGCGCATCCGTGGTTACGTCGACTGTGATATTATCAATCAACCGCGCTGTTCCCACCCGCGCGGCGATGGCAATCAAAACTTTCCCCTTTAGCTCCGTGAGGGGCGCCAGGGTCTCGTCATCCCTGAATTCGAGATATTCCAGCTGCACCAGGGGCGACCCGGCGATTATCCGCTGCATCCCTGCGGTCAACCGGGCCGGGTCCCGTTCACCCGCTGCCACCTGCTCTTTTGCCCAGAGCAAACTCTGGTACAGGGCTGTCGCCTGCCGCCGTTCCTCCGGGTTCAGATAGGTATTGCGCGAACTCATGGCCAGCCCGTCTTCCTCCCTGACCGTGGGTACGGCCCGGATCTCCACCGGCAGGTTGAGGTCGGCAACCATTTTTTTGATGACCCTCAGTTGCTGCGCGTCTTTCTCGCCGAAATACGCCCGGTCGGGAGTGACAATATTAAAGAGTTTGGTGACGACCGTCGCCACACCCCGGAAATGCCCTGGGCGGCTGGTGCCGCACAACCCCTGCGAAAGCCCGGTCACCTCCACGTAGGTCTGGTAATCACCGGGGTACATCTCTTCCGGGGCCGGGTGAAACAAGGCGTCCGCCCCGGCTTCCTCCGCCAGGCGGCGGTCCCGTTCCAGGTCCCGGGGATAGCGGGCAAAATCCTCTCCCGGCCCGAATTGGGTGGGGTTGACAAAAAGGGAGACCACTACATAGTCATTTTCCGCCCGGGCCCTTTCCATCAGAGCCAAGTGTCCCCGGTGAAAATAGCCCATGGTTGGGACAAAGCCCACCTTGCCTCCGGATTGGCGCCACTTGGCGACGATCCTCCTCATCTCCGGGATCTCTGTTACCCACAGCAAAGCAATCCCTCCTCATTTCCCCCGTTTCCCGAGGGCTTCCCGGAAGAGGGCCAGTTCCTCCGGGGCCATCCTCCTGGACTGCTCCTCGCCGGGGAAAACCCCTTTCTTTACTTCCCCGACATAGCGCTGGAGACCCTCGCGGATAATCCCGCCCACATCAGCGTATTGCTTCGCATGCCTGGGCTGGAAATCCCCGCACAGGCCGAAAAGATCATGGAAGACTTGGACCTGCCCGTCGCATTCCGGGCCGGAGCCAATCCCGATAGTGGGGATGGCCAATTCCCTGGTGATGGCGGCCGCCAGTTCCCAAGGGGTTAACTCCAAAACCAGGCTAAATGCCCCCGCTTCCTGCAGGGCCAGGGCGTCTTCCAAAAGGTTAACCGCATCTGTACTGGTCTTTCCTTGGACAAAAAAGCCGCCAAATTTATGAATCGACTGGGGCGTAAACCCGAGATGCCCCATGACCGGAATCCCGGCTTCGGTGATCTTTTTTACCGCCGCCGTCACTTCGCGGCCGCCTTCCAGCTTGACAGCGCCCGCGCCCGCCCGGACCAACCGGCCGGCGTTGCGCAAGGCTTCTTCCGGTGTGATCTGGTAAGAAAGAAAAGGCAGGTCCGCGATGACCAGCGCATTTTTACATCCCCTGGCCACCGCCTTTGTGTGGTGGACCATCTGCTCCATGGTAACTTCCAGGGTGGTCTCGTAGCCCAGGACCACCATGCCCAGGCTGTCTCCGACCAGAACCGTTTCCACCCCTGCTTCATCCGCCAAGCGGGCGCCGGGATAGTCATAAGCCGTGACCATGGTAATCTTCTCCCCGGCCCTTTTCATCTTCAGCAATTGTCTTGCTGTTACCTTCCCCATTTTTCTACCCCTTCCTTCTTCGCCGGGTGGAGACGGCGATCTGCCCAGGGGGCAAATATAAACGCCTTCCACCGGAACGGAAGGCATGAACGCGCGGGCGCGCACCCGCAGATCTTTTTTTTGCCTGCCGTCTCGGTCCTTCTGGATCCCAGCGGTTTTTGGCTTTTAAACAAAGCGAATTTTTGGTCCCGGGTTTTGAGTATGAGGCCTCCTGCTCTCATCTCCGGTAAAATCACCCGGTACCGGCAGCGCGCGAAGACAATGTTAGTTGGGGTTTACCAATGCTTGCTATGGCTTCCGGCTGATCTCCACTTCCACATGGTCCAGGATACCACCGCTTGGCGGGAAAGGTTTCCTGACCCGGACGACCACCTCTTCCACGCTGTAGGCGGAGAGGATCTCCCCGGCAATGGTCTCCGCCAGCGTCTCCAAGAGGTTAAACTCCCGTTCCTCAACAATCTCCTTAACCAGGGTATAAACCTCCACATAATTGACGCTTAATTCCAGGTCGTCGGCGGCGGCGGCGGATTTGAAATCCAGGTGCAACTCGACGTCCACCTCGAAACGCTGGCCCAGCTCCTTTTCGGCGGCAAAGGCCCCGTGGTACCCGTAGAAAACCATATTCTTCAGGACCAACCGGTCAGAAGCCATGATTTACCCCTTCTTTCTGGTTACCATTTTACCTCATATCCGTAGATATGTGAATACCTTTCAAAGATAGATAATGAACAAGCCGGGCAGGGAGTGGCCGTTCCATATAGTCCCATCTCATTATCTCATAAAAACCCGGGAATATCCAGTTCTTTTCGGTGGATTTTCCCCGCGGGCCCTCCCCGGCGACCGTAACATACAGTTTTATTGACAAACCTCTCCTGGAAAATGTAGAATAAACGTGATACATATAAGGGGTGTCTGCTTTGGATGACGTTTATCTCCAGTCTCTAGCCGAGCTAAAAAAGGAACGAAACGCCCTTATCCTTGCTCATATTTACCAAAACAGCGAAGTACAGGAGATCGCCGATCACGTCGGTGATTCACTGGCTTTGAGCCGCCTGGCGGCTGAAGCTCCGGAAGATGTGATTGTTTTATGCGGCGTCCATTTTATGGCCGAAAGCGCCGCTATCCTTGCCCCGGAGAAGACGGTCCTGTTACCGGCGGCCGATGCCGGTTGCCCGCTGGCGGAGATGGCCACCCCGGAGATGGTCAGGGAATGGCGGCGCAAATATCCCCGCGCCGCGGTGGTAGCCTATATCAACTCTTCCGCCGCCGTAAAAGCTGAGAGCGATATCTGCTGTACCTCTGCCAATGCCGTGCAAGTACTCCGCTCTCTCCCGGACGAGGAGGTTATTTTCTTACCCGACCAGAACCTCGGCGCCTATGCCGCTTCCCAGGTCCCGGAGAAGACTGTTCACCTTTGGCCGGGTCACTGCCCCGTCCACCACCAGTTGGAAGCCGGCGAGGTACTGGCGGCGAAAAAATTGGCCCCCGGTTCCGATGTGGAGGTCCTGGCCCACCCCGAATGCCGCCCGGAGGTCCTAGCCCATGCCGACTTTGTTGGTAGTACCACCCGCATTATCGAAGAGGTGGGAAGGTCCAAAGCCCGTCATTTCGTCATCCTCACGGAAAAGGGAGTTCTGTACGAGTTGAAAAAGAGATACCCGGAGAAGCATTTTTCCTTCCCGGCCAGGGATTTGCTTTGCCCGGATATGAAAAAAATCTCCCTGCAACAGATCGTCACCGCCCTGAGGGAGATGAAACCCGTTATTTCCGTGGCGGAACCGGTCCGTTCCCGGGCGCGACGGGCTTTGGAAAGAATGCTGAGCCTGTGACGTTCCGTTCTGTCCCGGCTTCAAAAAGAATAATTCAAGGCAGGTGTCGACGGATGTTCTTGCCACCGGATCATATAATTGAAAAAACTGCCCGCCTTGCCCTGGAAGAAGACCTGGGTACCGGCGATATCACCACTGTCCTGACGGTTCCCGGGCACCTGAAAGGGAGCGCCCGGTTTATCACCAAAGAGACCGGGGTCATCTGCGGCTGGCCGGTGGTGGAGAAAGTCTTCCAGATTCTCGACCCGGAAATCAGACTGACGGTTCAAAGCCCCGAGGGCGCTATCGTCAAAGAGGGCGAGGTTGTTGCGGAAATAAGCGGGCCTTTGCCGGCGATTTGCTCCGGAGAAAGGGTAGCCCTCAACTTCTTGCAGCGGCTTTCCGGGATTGCCACCCACACCCGTTCCCTCCGGGAACTGCTGGCGGATTTTCCCCATGTCCAATTGGTGGATACCAGGAAGACCACCCCCGGTTTACGGGTCCTGGAGAAATACGCCGTACGGGTCGGCGGCGGTCAGAATCACCGGTTCACCCTCTCCGAATTTGTTTTAATTAAAGACAACCACTTGGCGGCTGCCGGCGGTATCCGGCCGGCGGTGGCGGCAGTCAAGAAAAACTCCCCGCACACCTTGAAGATTGAAGTAGAAGTCGAAACCGAGGAACAGGTGCGGGAAGCCCTGGCGGCCGGGGTGGATATTATCATGCTGGACAATATGGCTCCTGAGGAAATGGCGGCCATGGTGAAACTGGTTGACGGCCGTGCCCTTGTGGAGGCTTCCGGCAATATAACCGCCGAGAACATCAGGGCGGTTGCGGCCACCGGCGTAGATATCATCTCTGTTGGCGGGTTGACCCATTCAGTTAAGGCGCTGGATATCAGCTTGGAGGTAAACCAGATCTATTGACCCGGGTCAAGGTAACCGGGAACAATCCATTAAAAAGAACAAAAAAAGCAGGGCCTTTCCAGCCCTGCTTCAGTTCTTTTGCCATAGGTACGAGGGTAATTAGAACTGCAGACCCGCGGTGAGGAAGATCCCGTTGGTGGATCCGTCCTTCCAAACACCGGCCACATCCACCAGGACCGGACCGAGTTTGAAACCGGCCCCGGCGGTGAAATTGAACTTACCGCTGCCGGCCGTATACCCGCCGGCCCGGAGCACCAGCAAACGGGCGGGAAGGATCGGCTGTTCCACCCCAACCCGGAACCGGCCTTCCCCGTCGCCTGCCAGCGGGGTTTCCATGTCTGCGGCAACCAGCGTCCCGAGAAGCGGAATCTTAATCGCCCCGCCCAGGACCAGGACGGAAGGGAGTTCATATTTCTCACTCCAGTCGGTCGTCGTCTGTTCAAGAACACCGGAGGTCTTATTGCCGGTCAGGGTCATTTCCCCCAGGGGAAAATCACGGACCACCGCCGCCGCCCGGATTGTCTCCCCGATCCGGAACATACCGCCGAGGTCCATTGCTAAACCGGAACCCTGGCCGTAACGGCTGTTGTAAAAGACTTCACCGGAATGGCTTTCTTCCATCATTCCTGTGACAACGGTAACATATTTGAGGTTCGCCCCCACGGCGAGGAGGGGAGTGAACTCCCGCGCCATGGTAATAACGCCTTGACCTTTACCGTTGATTGCCAGTTCCCCGCCGTCGGCATCGGCGGCGGCGAACATATCCACATCGGCAAAGATATTTACAGCCAACCGGGAAGAACCAAACCCAACCCCCAGATTACCGCCGGCGGTCAATTCCCCGGCGGGCAACTCCACATACTCGCCTTCGTTCAGGTCTTCCAAAAAAGCAAAAACATCCGTCCAATCACCAAAGGTACCATAGGAAGGGGTTAAGACGAATCTCAACTGGGTAATACCAGCCGGATTCCAATAAGGGGCCGTCCCGTCGTCCGCCACCGCCGAATAGGCGCCGCCCATGCCAATACCTCTGGCGCCGATCCCGGTGGCGGCCATTCCCGCCTGGGCGAACAAGAGCAACAACGCGAGACCGAGTCCGATTATTCCGAAGCGTTTCATGGATACTCCTCCCTGTTGTTCTGGATTTAAACCAAAGGGGTGATTATTTATTTCGCCGGGGAAAACGGTACTCCTTTTTTGTTCTTCTTTCCTGAAATTACCTTTTGTTTGTTCCAGCCCTCCGGTCCGTCGCGCGCGCAAAGGCCGCCGGTCCGGTTATCCGGCCCGGGTCCTTGTTGCCCACCTCAAGGTTTGGCGCGGCAAGGCTAGCTGTTACCGTTATTTACAGCTCTGTCGTCTACGGGCAAATGCCACTCGTTATTTGACCGGTCAATATCCGGCCACCATTTTCCCGGATCCAAAGAGACAGCCAACGGCGGGCTGGCGGTCTCGACCACAACCTCACCGCCGGCTACAGGGAAGTCGAGGATTACTTCTTTTTCTTCCCCGGCGGTCTCCACCCGCAAAAGGACCCGCCCCCGGAACTCCCCGCCGGTTCCCTTTCCCGCGGGCGCGTAACCCACCCGGATCCGTGAAATGCAGCCTTCTGCGTGTTCCACGGTTACAACCTGCTCTACCCGCAGATCCAGGCGGGAGTTGGTATAGAGGAAATAATCGAAGAACCAGTCCAAGCCGTTCCCGGCTGCCAGTTCCCGGAGGCCTTCCCAACTCCCGACCCGCCCCTGATAGGTTTGGAAGAACTTGCGCAGCAGCGCAAAAAAGGCCTCGTCTCCCAGGTGAAAGCGGAGCGCGTGCCAGACCAGGGGGGCCTTGTAGTGAGCCAAATCCCCCTGGGAATCCCAGAAAGGATAGATTGCGGCCAACGGCTTCTCATGGCCTTTCAACCGTTTTGTAGCCGCCAAATACTTCTGGTACCAGTCTTCCAGAATAAACCCGGTTTCTTCCCCGGCGTGCAACTGGGAAAAGGCCAGATACCCGAGGTAACGCGCCAGGCTTTTGGCTAAAAAGCCGCCTTTTTCACAGGAGGGAAAGACGGTTCCACCCCACCAGATCCCGGCAACCTTTTCCAACAACCGGCTTTCCGCTTCCGGGGAAAGCAAGGGCTGCCTTTCCCTGCGGGCGGGGAGACCCCCCACGTTAAAAGCGGTGTAATAAATATTGGAATCGCCCCGGAACTCTAAATTGGGGCAAAAGAGAAAATCATGCTCACTACGGGGTAAATCGCCAAAAAGCTCCCGGAAATACCCGGTTGCCGCCGTGGTCTTTTCCACCAGTTCCGAAAGGAGTCCTTCCTCCAGGTCCTGGCAGTAGAAGGCATAGGTATAAGCCGGGGTGCTCTCCGGATCGTCCAGGTTGTCTCTCTCTCCCGTCTCTTCTGCCTGTACACGCCCGCCCACCTTTATCCTCTGCAAATCCTGGGTTCTTCCGATCTGGAGCATAGCGCCGGGTACCGGGTAGGGGGAGGAGAACTCATAGGCCTTTACCCCGTCCTTCACCTCGGTAACCGAATTCAGAACCCCGGAAAAAACCGGTGTCCAGCCCTGATCGACAATGCATTTGAATAAGCCAATTTGGCCTTCCCGGCACATTCCCGGAGTCTGCGGGTACCAAAACTGATCCGCCGGGAAAAAGTGCAGCCTTTTCCTGCGGGAGACGGGCCCGGTATAAAGCAGGTAAAGAATGTTGGTTTTTTCCCCGTCTTCAAAAGGCGCCAGATAGACCTTCCAAAAAGTCACTTGCCCGGAGGTGAACCATTTCTCAAAATGAAGGTTTTTCCCGTTTTGCTTAATCGATTCAAAAACAAAACCGTTATTTAGAATAAACGTTTGAAAACCCGGAGTTTCTGTTCCGGCTTCGTATTCAATAATGCTTTTCCCGGTGATCAACCCCGGGGAAAAGCGGATTTCAACTTCATGGGCGGTAACATTCAACCGGTCTTCATGAAAAGCCTGGGACAGGCGGAGATCGGCTTTCTTGCCCGCATAAATGAGGAAAATCCGCCGCAAGGGGGTATTAAGCAACAAGCTCCCGGCCACAACCAAAGAAAGCAGGAGGAAAGATAAGGAAATCTGGAAGATTCTTTTTTTCGTTACCTTCCCCATTTTCTCCATCCATTTCTCCATCTGTTCTTCTGTTTTACCCAGCTTATGTATGTATTCGCCTCTAAAAATGTTTATCCTGCTTAAATCTGCCCGCTCTTTTCTTTTTTCTCAGAGACACACAGGGAAAACCAGAATCATATCTTATACCAAAATTAGCTGAGAGCAAATCTCTTTATCCCCTCTGATTAACTTTTTCTATGCTAAAGCTACATACACATACGGACAGGAGGTTTTAGTCATGGAATTGACCGCGCTACCTATAGGAAAATCCGCAATCATCGCCGGGCTAAAGGCAAAAGGGTTGATGCGCCGCCGCTTATTGGACCTGGGTCTGGTCCCGGCAACAACTATCGAGGCGGTGAGAAGAAGCCCGGCCGGCGATCCTGTGGCCTATAGAGTCCGCGGGACAGTTATCGCCCTGCGAGCCGAGGAAAGCCGTTTAATTACCGTACGACCGTAACCGTTGCGCGCTTAACGCCGTTTGAGAGAAATAGACCAGCCCAAACGGGGGAAAAAGCATGGATCTGAAGCATGCCGGTCCGGGTCCCGCGCCGGAGCCCGTGGTGGCCCTGGCCGGAAACCCAAATACCGGAAAAAGCACCATTTTTAATGGTTTAACCGGCCTGAAACAGCATACCGGCAACTGGCCGGGAAAAACCGTCACCCAAACCAAAGGACGCTACCGCCACCGCAACCGCACCATCAACCTGGTGGATCTGCCCGGTACCTATTCGCTGCTGGCCGGATCCCCTGAAGAACAGGTGGCAAGGGATTTCATCTGTTTTGGCGCCCCCAGCGTCACCATTGTCGTTGTTGACGCCGGTTGCCTGGAACGCCATCTCAACCTGGTCCTGCAGGTGATGGAGATCACGCCAAAAACCATCCTCTGCGTAAACCTCATCGACGAGGCAGAAAAGAGAAATATCCGGATTGACTACAAGAAACTCCAAAGCCTGCTAGGGATCCCGGTGGTTCCGACGGCAGCGCGGGAGAAAAAAGGCCTGGATAATCTGAAAAATACCGTTGACGATCTTGTGGCCGGTAAAATCAAACCCTTTCCCCGTCTTCCGGTTTATGAGGAACCGTTGGAACAAGCCCTGCAAGCGCTGGGCAAAAGCCTGCAACGGTTCTACGGCGGCCACTTAAACCCCCGCTGGCTCGCCCTGCGCCTCTTGGACGGCGATCCCGCCCTCCGTGCGCAGCTTAAGGAAGCCCTACGGGAAAACCCCAAAGCCGGTATCCCCGGTACGGAGCAGGAGGAACTGATCGCCGCTTTCCTGCAGGAAGCGGCAGCATACCGGAGAAAACTCGGCCCGGGTCTCCGGGACCGGGTGGTCCGCTCTCTCTACTGGAGGGCCGAAGAGATTGTCGCCGCCGTTGTCCGGAAACCCCCGGGCAAAGTCGCCGACTGGAATGATCGCATCGACAATATCGTCACCTCGCGCCTGTACAGTTACCCAATCATCCTGCTCTTGCTGGGCTTTATCTTCTGGTTGACAATTGCCGGGGCCAACTACCCCTCGGAACTGCTGGCCCGGCTCCTCTTCGGGCTGGAAGGGAAGTTGGCCGCCGCCGGCCAGTCCTTGGGCGTCCCCGCCTGGCTCGACGGGCTGCTGGTGAAAGGGGTCTATCGCTCCCTGGCCTGGGTGGTTTCGGTGATGTTGCCGCCGATGGCTATCTTTTTCCCGCTCTTTACTTTCCTGGAAGACCTCGGTTTCCTGCCCAGGGTCGCCTTTAACCTGGATAAATTCTTTAAGAAAGCCGGCGCCCATGGCAAGCAATCCCTCACCATGTGCATGGGCTTCGGTTGCAATGCCGTGGGCGTCACTGCCTGCCGGATTATTGATTCGGCACGGGAAAGGCTCATCGCCATCTTGACCAATAACTTTGTCCCTTGTAACGGCCGCTTTCCCACCCTGTTTATCATGGCTTCCTTTTTCTCCGTTGTCCTGCTGGGCCGGAAGAACAGCCTGCTCGCTTCATCCCTGGTTCTCCTGGTTATCCTGGCCGGAGTTGGCGCCACCCTCCTCTGCTCGCTGCTGCTTTCCAAAACCATTCTCCGGGGGATTCCTTCCACCTTTACCCTGGAATTACCCGGATACCGCTGGCCAAAGGTGGGTACTTTACTTATCCGCTCCATCCTCGACCGGACCCTTTTTGTCCTGGGCCGTGCGGTGACAATCGCCGCACCGGCCGGCGGCCTCGTCTGGTTACTGGCCAATATCCAAAGCGGGGATGGGAGCCTCCTAACCCAGATGGCCGGGTGGCTGCAGGGTTTTGGAAACTTACTGGGGATGGACGGCTACATTATCCTCGCCTTCATTCTGGGGTTACCCGCCAACGAAATCGTCCTTCCCATTCTGGTCATGGGTTACCTCTCCGGCAGCTATCTTCTGGAACCGGAGTCGGTGGAGGCCTTTCACGCCCTCTTCCTCGCCAACGGCTGGACCTGGCTGACCGCATTGAATGTGATGCTCTTCTCCCTCCTGCATTTCCCGTGCGGGACAACGCTCTTAACCATCAGAAAAGAAACGCTCAGCTGGAAGTGGACGTTCCTCAGCGTGCTCCTGCCCACCGCAGCCGGGATTACCCTTTGTTTCCTGATTACCCAGGTTGCCCGGTTTTTCCGGCTGGTCTGAAGTTCTTGCCGGCCAAGAACCGCCATAAGCATGAATTAAACGGTACCGCGCGCACAGCCCGCGCATAACCGGGAGAAAGAGGGGAGGCCTTTGGATAAGGAGATCAAGCTCACCGAGAGTATGGAAGATTACTTGGAGATGTTTTACCGGATAGTAAAAAAACAGGGATACATCCGCCCGGTGGATTTGTCCGAGGCCATCAAGGTACGGCCCTCATCGGTCACGAGAATGATCCGGAAATTGAATGACGCCGGTTTTATTACCTACGAAAAGTACAGGAATATCGCCCTGACCCTGAAGGGGATACGGTACGGTAAATTCCTGGTCTGGCGGGATGAAACCCTAAAAGAATTTTTCCGCCTTGTCAATGCCGGGGCCGGTATGGATGAGCAGATCGAAGGGATCGAGCATTATCTCACCCCGGCCACCATGGGCATAATTCGCAACCTCATCCTCTATTTTCGCGCCCACCCGGAGATGCTCAAGGAACTGGCGGAACTTTCCGAACAAAGGATGTACCCGGATCACGAACGCCTAAGCCAATTACGGGCCTGGCTTCTTCATCACGGCCCGTAATTCATCGTATTTTTGCTCCACGCCCAAACCCGGCTCTTTCTTTTCTGGAGAAGATATTGTAATATTAAAAAAGGGAAAACCTGCGGAAAAAAGCAGGATTCTCCGGGCGCCCCTCAGAATACTTTGCTTACCCGGGGCCCGGCGCCCTTGCCAATTATTCATGAGCGGGAGTGTTGAACCATAGAAAAGTATCTGCACGAAATGGAAGAACTCGGCCTTTACCTGCCGGAAATCCTGCTGCCCAGGGCGGATGTGGACCTGAGAAAATGGGCGGTAATAGCCTGTGACCAATACACCTCCGAACCGGAATACTGGCAAAGAGTGGAGGAGTTTGTCGGCGATTCCCCATCCACCTTACATATGATCCTCCCCGAATGCTATCTGGAGGAGGGAGAGAGTGACCGGCGAATTAACCGGATCCATTCGGTTATGCGCCAGTACCTGGAGGAAAAGATCCTCTCCCCCCAGCCGCCCGGGTTGATCCTGGTCGACCGGAAAACCCCGTACGCTTCCCGCAACGGCCTGCTGGTCGCGGTGGATCTCGAGCAATACTCCTATGAAAAAACAACGGACAGCCTGATCCGGGCTACGGAGGAGACCATCCTCAACCGGCTGCCCCTGAGGGTTAAATTGCGGGAGGGGGCACTCCTTGACCTGCCCCATTTGCTCCTGCTCATTAACGACCCGGACGAACGGGTAATCGAACCGGTGGCCCAGGCCCGGGAACGGCTGCCCAAGTTATATGATTTCGACTTAATGATGGACAGCGGCCACCTGGCCGGTTACCGGGTGGACGACCGCGAGCTCCTGGCCGGCATCGCCGGGGGCCTTAAAAAACTGATTGCCGCTGAAGAAAAAAACGGCGACCGCCTCTTGCTAATCGTTGGCGATGGCAACCACTCGCTGGCAGCGGCCAAAGCAGTCTGGGAAAAACTCAAAAAGAACCTGCCTGAAGAGGCCCGCCACCGTCATCCGGCCCGGTTTTCCCTGGTGGAGATAATCAACCTCTACGACAGGGGTCTGCATTTCGAACCTATCCACCGGCTCCTGGTCAATATTGAGCCCGGGGAGTTCTTTTCCGCATTGCAATCCTACTATCAAAACCGGTGTTTTGTCGATTTCTTCCCCGACAGAGCCGGGATGGAGAAAGCGCTGCGGGTAAAAGAGGAAGAAAGGGGCAACCACCGTATTGGTTTCATCCAGGAAAGGCGGTTCGGCGTGATTACCATCCGGGACGCCGCTCCCGTCGCGGCCATCGTCACCCTCCAGCCTTTCCTCGATGATTTCACCGCCCGCCACCCGCAGGTGAAGATGGATTATATCCACGGGGAGGAGGCCGTTACCAAACTGGGGTCAAGACCGGGGAACCTCGGCTTTTACCTGCCACCCTTTGACAAGACCAGTCTCTTCCCATCGATCAGCACCAGCGGCGCCCTGCCGAAAAAGGCCTTCTCGATTGGGCGGGCTGAGGAAAAACGCTTCTATATGGAGAGCCGGGCGCTTGTCGCTCGAGGCTCATAACTCGTATGATACGAATATGACTGCCTTTACCACTGGCTCGCAGGGGCGGGGTACCGGTATCCCCTGAGAAAAGCCTGGCGGTTCATCTCCAGCATCCGCGCGGGCGCCACTTCGGCCAGGGCCTCCAGCCAAACCTCCTCTTCCACCGGGAGGAACCGGGCGGCCAAGCCCAAGAGGACCGTGTTGACAGTCCGGAGCGAACCGCACTCCTCCGCGATGGCCAGCGCATTCAGATCCACCAGTTCCCCACTGCCGGCCTGGAGGCGGATTATTTCTGGAATCTCCTCGGGGTATTCAGCCTTTCCACTGATCACCGGCATGGGATCGATCCGCTGCCGGTTCAGGATCACCCGGCCTCCCGCCCGGAGATGATCCACCCAGCGCAAGCCCTCCAATTCTTCAAAGGCCACCAGCAGGTCGCAACAGCCTTTTTCCACCACCGGGGCGAAGACTTGCCGGCCGAACCGCACATACGAGACGACGCTCCCTCCCCGCTGGGCCATGCCGTGCACCTCCGAGACCTTCACATCAAACCCTTTCTTCAGGGCGGCTGTGCCCAAAACCCTGGCGGCAAAGAGGATTCCCTGTCCGCCCACCCCGGCCAGGATTATATTATAGACATTTTCCTGAGCGACCATCTATCTCTCCACCCTTTCAATTGCTCCAAACGGGCATAATTGCACACAGAGCATACAACCGGTACAAAGTGTTTCATCTATAACGATCCGCCCTTTTTTCTCCCCGGGCGCGCGCTTGACGACCACCGCCGGGCAGCCAACCGCCAGGCACCTCCGGCAGAAGGTGCATTTTTCTTCATCCACCCGGACCAAATCCCGGGTTTTGCCCCGGTCCAGCAGAACACAGGGGCGCCGGGCAATGATAACCGACGGTTCCTCCGCCGCCACCTCTTCCTTGACGGCCTTCTCCAGTTCCGCCAGGGCAAAGGGGTCAATCACCTGCACCCGCCGTACGCCCACGGCCTTTGCCACCTGAACCAGGTCCAACCGGTTGGTGGGTTCTCCCCGGAGATCGAAGCCGGTCCCCGGATGGTGCTGGTGGCCGGTCATACCCGTGGTGTTATTGTCAAGAATAATGACTGTGCCGTGGCCTTTGTTATAAACAAGGTCCACCAGGCCGGTAATCCCCGAATGAATAAAGGTGGAATCGCCGATGACAGCCACGGCTTTCTTAGCAAACTCCGGCCCCCGCGCCTTCTCCATCCCATGCAACATCCCGATGCTGGCGCCCATGCAGACACAGGTATCCAAGGCCCCGGTGGGCGGCAGGGCGCCCAGGGTGTAGCAACCGATATCCCCCATAACCGTTAAGCCCAGTTTTTTCAGGACATAAAAAACCCCCCGGTGTGGGCATCCCGGACAGAGAACCGGCGGCCGCGGCGGGATCGCCACCTCCGCCTCTCCCGTCCCGGCCTTGGTTTCTTCCACATTATCCCCGGCGCTATGGCCAAAGATCTTCTCCCGCAGCAGTCCGGGAAGGAGCTCGCCGGTGGCCGGGAGCACCTCTTTACCGGTGACCTTAATCCCCAACGCTTTTATTTGCGTCTCGAAAAAGGCCCCTCCCTCTTCAATTACGTATACTTTCTCCCGGTCCCGGGTAAAACCGGCCAGCAGCTTTTCCGGAAGCGGATGGACCATCCCCAATTTTAAATAGGAGACTTCACCAAAGACCTCCCTGGCATATTGGTAGGCGATACCGCTGGAAATAACCGCGGTTTTTCCATCCCCCGCTTCCACCCGGTTCAAGCGCACGCCGGCGGGTAAATACGCACCGGTATTCACCGCCTCCACCAACCGGGCCATCCTCTCTTCCACAACCTCATGGCGCTTTCGGGCCATGGCCGGCATCATCACGTATTTCCCGATATCCTTAAGATAATCCCGGAGTGGAACCGCCTGGCGCTCACCGGTCTCGACGACGCCGCGGGTATGCGCCACCCTGGTCGAAAGGCGGACCAGGACCGGGGTGTCAAACTCTTCACTTAACGCAAAAGCGGCCAAAATATAATCCCGGCATTCCTGGGCATCCGCCGGTTCCAGCATGGGGAGCTTCGCCGCCAGGGCATAATACCGGCTGTCCTGTTCATTCTGGGAACTGTGCATCCCGGGGTCGTCGGCCACCACAATCACCAGCCCGCCGTTGATCCCGGTATACGAGAGCGTAAAGAGGGGATCCGCCGCCACGTTCAAGCCTACATGCTTCATGGCGCAAATTGCCCGCGCCCCCCCGACCGCTGCACCGGCGGCCACTTCCAGGGCGACCTTTTCATTGGGCGCCCACTCGCAGTAGATCTCCTCGTAACGGCTGATGGTCTCAGTAATCTCCGTACTAGGGGTCCCGGGATACGCCGTGGCGACCGTCACCCCGGCCTCATATGCCCCCCGGGCTATTGCCTCGTTACCAAGCATCAGTTCTTTCATGGAAAATAGCACCTCGTACCTGTAATTAGTCTAAGCAAAGACCACCGGCGGGAACGCATATCGCAACCTGAAGCGCAAGCGATTATCGACCGCCGGTTTATTGGTAACACAACACCGGTTATATTCATGGTATCACAAATAAAGGAGAAAGTGCAATAGATAGTGGGAAACCTTCTTGAACAAAGAGGCAATTTGCGGGGGGGCAGTAAAACCGCCAAAGTAAAAATATGGAAATAACGGGGAGAAAACAAGAACACGGAAGAAGTGGGGACGGCGTCTACACTTTCATGCGTGCATTGCTGTTGCTCTCACAGCGCAGAGTTTCTTGTAAAAGACGGTTGTCTCCAAAGACGGCCTTACGCCCAATTCTTCAAAGAGGGTTTTCGCGAAGGCCGTATATTCTTTTCTTACCGCCAATAGATCTCCTTTCCCGGCAAGGGTTGCCAATAATAAACGCAACGCTTCTTCGGAATACGGGTCTACCGCCATTATCTGCCTTATATGTACCAGGGCCCGCGAATACATCTTGCTTTTCAAATAATAACCGGCCAGTTCTTGCTTCAAGCTGATATTCATATTCCTCAGTTTTTCTCGAACCGGAAGCACCCATTGGTAGTCAAGATCCTCAAGATAATCACCGCGGTAAAGGGCGGCCGTGGTTTCCAGTTCATTCGCCAAAGACTCTGTCATGGTTTTTTCCATAGCCCATTGCACTGCTTCTTCAAATTGATATCTATCAATCAAAACACTTCCAGGGCGGAGTTGATACCTTCTGGAACCGTGAACAACGATATCTTCCTTTGTATACTGCTGTACAAGACGGCGTAAGTAATAGAGGGTGGTGTGAAAGACGGCGGAAGCTTTATCTTTATTAAGATCCGGCCATAAATCCTCCAAAATTTGGTCGGTGCTTACCGGTCTACCCTGATGGGCAAGGTATGCCAAAAGGTCGCGGGATTTAACCGTCCGCCAACTGTTGGCGTTAATCTCTTCCTGGTGATAAAAAACCCGGAACGGCCCGAACATCTGAATCCGGAAAAGGCAAGAACCACCCTCCTGACTAACGGGCTCCACCTTTCCCGGTCCGGTGTCCGCCGGTGTGATTTTTCTTGCCATCTTTAGCAATAGCGCCGCCGAGTTTTTTAGTCTTTCCCCGGCTTCTTTAAGATCTCCCCTTTCCAGGAGGATCATGCCGAGAATCATCTCGCAAATGGGTATTACCACCCCTCCTTCTGCAAGCGCCTCATGATAAGCCTTTTCTCCGATCGCGAGCGCTTCATCCCATGCCCCATTCTTTAAATAGACCAATGCCAGAAGGGAACGGTTAACTATCCCGATAAGTTGAATACCTTCAATTTGCTGCAGGATTTTCTCGCCATAATGCAGAAGGAATTCAGTTAGATCGTCAGGAGTATGATTATTTGGGACCATCTTCATTCTCGTGTTTTCCTCCCAAACCCTATTCATAAAAGTTGGTTTGGCATCCTTATTGACTTGTCAAAGATAAATGATAAAATGAAAATGGGTTATTTTTACAATTTTTTAACTTTTCCTTTATTTTCAATTTTCCACGGTTTTCTGCTTTTACTATACGGCATGATTCATCGTTTGTAATCACCCCAAGGGTGATTGGGACCGCAATATAGGGGTGATTTTAGGGGTGATTTTTTCTCTTACCCTCTTACTCTGTGGAAAAACGGAGGCGGTTCTGTTATGAGAATGATTCTCCTGGTAACCCTTGGTTTAGTACTATTTTTAGCAAGCGCCGGGTGTGATAGTGACAGGCCGGATCCAAAGAAACCGGTAACCATCACCATGTGGCATAATTATGGCGGCCAGATGCAAAGCGTAATGGATGAACTGATCGACGAATTCAACAGTACTGTCGGGCGGGAAAAAGGCATTATCGTAAGTGTTACTTCCATTTCAGCTTCAAAGGAATTACAAGAAAAACTTTTCATGATTGCTGCGGGCGACCCCGGCGCGCCAGAGATGCCCGATATCGTAACAGCTTACCCTAAAACCGCCATCATCCTGCGGGAACAAGGACTATTGGCCCCTTTGGACGAACAATTTACCGCCAAGGAGCTTGATGCCTATCTACCCCAATTTATCGAAGAGGGCCGGCTTTCCGATGGTAAGCTTTATGTTTTCCCTATTGCCAAGTCGACCGAGGTTTTATTTGTTAACCAGACATTATTTGATCGTTTTTCCGCGGCTACCGGGGTCCAGCTTGACAGCCTTTCAACCTTTGAAGGGATTGCTGAAACTGCAGTTAAGTATTATGAATGGACGGATTCGCTAACACCTGACAAGGCCAATGACGGCAAAACATTCTTTACCGCCGATTCCTGGTTCAATATTGCCCAGGTGGGGATCGCCCAGTTAGGCGGGGAGTTTGTCTTCCCGGATCATCTGCATGTTTCTTCCGATCTTTACCGCCGCATTTGGGAGTTTAGTGTTCTTCCCGCCCTTGCCGGCGGTTATGCTGTGACCCACGGTTATTCATCGGATCTTTCCAAGACCGGCGAGATCGTCTGTTCACTCGGTTCTACAGCAGGAATCCTTTTTTATGGCGATAGTATTACTTATCCTGACAATACCATTGAGGCTGTCACCTATAATATCCTGCCTTACCCTGTTTTCCGGGGCGGTAAAAAAATCGCCATCCAGCGGGGCGGAGGCATGTGCATCAAGCGTTCTACACCGAAAAAGGAATATGCCGCGGCTCTATTCTTAAAATGGTTTACCCAACCTGAACAGAATATGCGCTTCGTTTATTCCACCGGTTATTTGCCTGTAACCAAAGAGGCCTTTGAAAACAACATGAAACAGGAGATTTACACGGCGAAAACCCCGAACCTCAAGAAGTTGCTGGAAGCGGCCACGCTTATGTACGGGGAATACGACTTCCTGATCCCGCCAAACTACGAGCAATTCGACGGCTTGAGCAAGGCATACGAGATTAGGTTGAAACAACTGATGTCTTTGGGAAGGAAGAGCGTGATCCAGGATAATAAAGCCCCGTCCATTGTCGGCGAGGAGCTTTACGGCGTCTTTATCAATCTTTGAAAAAGGTGCGAAAGATGTTTACATCAATATCCTCACGGATACTACCAGAAAAAATCCGCTTGTTTAGAGAAACCCGGCTTTCCCTGCATTGGCATTCATTTGCCTACTTTATCCTCTTTTTGCTGGCTGTTATGTCGGGCATATTCTTAATCCTTTTCTCCACCGGGGTTTTTGCAGTCGGCCTCAGGGAATGCCAGGTTTTCTTAAAAAATGAGCTTGAACATATTACCGTAGATGTCACCCGGGAGTTTAGCACCCTCTCTGTAGAAGGCGTGGCCCTGGCCGAGCATCTGGCGGAGCAAATTGAGAAAAGGCTGAAAGCCGCCGGTGTGAACCCTTCCGGCCTGAAGGACCATCCCCATCTTTTGGAGCCGATCCTCAGCGAGTCGGCAGACCGGCTGCTCATGGCTTTGGAAAAGAGCAAAAGCAGCGGTGTCTTCCTGATCCTGGACGCCACCGTCAACCCGGCGCTGCCAACCGCGGAAAACTCCCGGGCCGGGCTTTTTTTTAAAAACATGGAACCAAATGTGATCAACCTTACTTTTCCGGCGTTCCGCTTTTTACGGGGTTCCGCTGCCATTGCCCGGCAAAAGCCCCTTAATTTGCTGCCCCAATGGCAAATGGAATTCCAGGTAACGCCGGGCGACTTCTTTTTTACAACCATGAATGCTGCAGCCGGCAGTAATCTGCCCCTGTCACGTTTATACTACTGGAACCCCTGTTCCGCATTGGCCAGCAATTGCGAAAAAGCCATGTTGCTCTGCGTGCCGCTGATAACCTCCGACGGCACAGTGATCGGCGTTTGTGGTTTTGAGGTCAGCGCCATGCTGTTCAAACTCAAGAACACCCCCAACAACCCCACCTACACGCGGGCTTTTACGATCCTGGCGCCCTTGTACGGGGATATTCTTGACGCGTCAAAAGCTATGTACGCCGGTAATTACCACGCCGTCCCCTCGCAAAGCGGCGGTATCCTGTCAATTATGGCGCCGGCAAAAGGGCTGTCAAACTATTTGGCGTCGGCGGACGGTTCCGTTTATTCCGGCCTCCACCAAAAAATAAACCTTTACCCGAAGAATTCCGCCTTTTCCGGAGATGAATGGGTGTTGGCCGTTTTAATCCCGGTTCAAGATATAACGGCAATTGTAAGGCAGTATAACCGGCGTTTTCTCCTTCTCTTCTTTGCCCTCTTCATCTTTAGCATTGTAACAGCCTTGTTGATCAGCCGCAGATCCGTGGCGCCGGTGGTCGGCGCCCTGGAAATGGTTAAAGAACGCAAGGTCCCTGATAATATGAGATCCAACATCCAGGAGATTGACGATCTGATCGCTTTTTTGACCGCACAAGACGCCGCCTCCGGCGACCTTGCCGGACTGTCACAAGACCCGGTAAAGACTTCCGCCTTGTTCGACGCTTTTGTGAATAATATTAAGACCCTTTCCCCTGCTGAACGGGCGGTCTTCAACCTCTATATGGAGGGCTATACGGCTCAAGAGATCGCCAAAATCCTCTGTCTTTCCATCAACACCATCAAAACCCATAACAAAAGGATCTATACGAAACTTAATGTTTCCTCCAGAAAAGAACTGATGGTTTATGTCCGGATGATGCAGGAGAAAAACGGTAAAACGTAAAATCTCAATTATTTCACGGCTCATATTTATCGCCAAAGGGCTGCTTAGAATCACTTCTAAGACAGCCCTTTTTGGCTCATGCGGAATAGAGATTTATGCCGGTTACTGCTTTTTAAAGGTCAGGCCTTCTTCAATATCCTCAACAGAAAAATCTACCAGATCATTATATCCACTGGTGATCGTCAT
>JAAYGG010000139.1 GCA_012727895.1 Bacillota bacterium | reverse complement strand
TTAGAATCGCCAGCGTAACAAAACCTGGTGTTTACGGAAGATGCGGTAGAAATCATTCATGAGTACTGCGGCGGAATCTCCCCGGAAAATCAATAACGTGTGTACCACTTGTCTTCTATGCTTTCGCCCGGAGAAAAAACTTGGTGGATGATGATCATATGGTCCGGGTGCACTAGAGAATGAATTTATGGTTTAAGCCAACAAAATCAGGGAAGGCGAGTAGCGCCTTCCCGGTCAAACAATTTTGGGATAAATGCGGTCAAATAGTGTGGGAAGCGACAGTTTAATAATAATAATACCTGCATTCAGCAGGTTTTGTGGCAAAAGGTTTTATATGAAAAAAGGGGTTGCTTAGCAACCCCCTTAGTCCAGCACTATAAGACCATCAACAAAATCTCAGCAATCCCATAGCCAATCAAACCGCCAACAATAACGTCCGATGGGTAGTGGACGCCTATATAGATCCGGGAGTAGCCGATTAAGGCCGCCAAGGCGAAAGTGATAATTGAAATGGCCAGCGGTAACGAGGCGTTTATGGTCAGGGCCGCTGAAAACGCGGCGGCGGTATGGCCGGAAGGAAATGAGTAGTCCCTTTCCGTCTTAAGCGGGATGATGTTTGCCAGCGCAATATAAGGCCTGACCCTGGAGACAATGTGTTTTATCAGCTGTACGCTTCCCGCCACTACCAATTGGGTGATCCCCAGCTTTAACCCGGTATTTCTGGTCGATGGCAATAAAGTCAAAAACAGCGCCAAGCTAGTTTGGAAATACAGGCCGCCCAGATTTGTCAAGAGCGAAAAGGATTTGTTCTGCCAATTGCTCCGCAGCCGGTTTATGGCGAGGAAGAGTCGCAAATCCGCTTTTCGTATGGCACAGAATACCTTCTTCATCTATTACACCCAAATCTGTTTAGTTTATTCAGGTAGAGTATAGAACATGTGAATTAGAGGTTTTTTACGTAGAGATTAAAGTTTGATTAGAAAAAGATCTCCTGTCTACGCGATTCCTGGTTCGAAATTTATATGAATATTATTTTACAACAAATCTCCGGATTTTTCATTGGTTTTTTTGCGGCAAGAGAGGAAATGCGGGGAGTTAGTCTTCGATTTACATGTGTTCATTTAGTGAACTATCCCTTCACATAAGCATTCCTCACCACATCCTCGATATCAGCCTCCCGGATATTTAAATGGCTCACCTCGAAATTGTCAATGAAGTACCTCAAGGCATCGGTGGTCTCGATGATGCTGCGGTGGGCTGCGTAAACCTTGCGGTTGCCCTCGTCGGAGACCAGCTTCAGCCGGGGATCCACTTCCCTGCCTTCTTCAGCTTGCGCAAAATCGACGGTAACTGTATACTCGCCGCCGTATTTCTCCTTAAACTTCTCAAGGGACCCATCATATAAGACTTTACCCTTGTCAATCATGATAATCCTCTCGCAGATCTGCTCAATGTCGTCCATATCGTGGGTGGTCAGCATCAGGGTGATCTTCTTTTCCGAATTTATTTCCTTGATAAACTGACGGATTTGGTTTTTCGCCACCACATCCAAACCGATGGTCGGTTCGTCCAGGTATAGGATCTCCGGGTCATGGAGCAGGGCAACGGCAATCTCCGCCCGCATTTTCTGCCCCAGGCTGAGCTGCCGCACCGGCCTCTTCAAAAAGCTCTGCATCTCGAAGAGTTCAACGTAAAATTCGACATTTCTCTTATAAACCTTTTCGTCTATCCGGTAGATCTTTTGAAAAAGATCAAAGGTCTCCTCCATGGGCAAATCCCATTCCAACGAAGACCGCTGGCCAAAGACCACCCCGATCCGCCGGGCGTTTTCTTCCCTGTTCAGGTGGGGGATAAACCCGTCCACTGTGATCGTGCCAGCTGTGGGGACCAGGATCCCGGAGAGCATTTTGATGGTGGTGGATTTGCCGGCGCCGTTGGGACCGATATAACCCACCAGTTCTCCCTTGCCAATCTCGAAGCTGATATGGTCAACCGCGGTTACTGTCTCGTATTCCCGGCGGAAAAGCGACTTGAGCGCGTTTTTCAGCCCTTTTTCCCTCCGGACCACCTTGAATTCTTTCACCACATTATCCACATGGATATAAGACATAGAACCACCTCTTTCATGTCCCCGTTCCCTGGTAACGGTCGATCCCGTACCGCCAAAACCGGTAGGCCAGGAAGAAGAGGCCCAACCCCACCGGCAAAGTGGCGTACGGTAAAGACGGGTGGAACAAATAATCTTCTTTCCCTAAGAACAACTGGGCCGGGTAGAAGCTGATGAAGCCATATGGGAGAATAAAGGTGAGGATGACCTGGACAACCCGGTTATAAATCGAGAGCGGGTAGTTGATAAATTCCCGGAACCCCCAGTAGAGGATATCGGAGAACCTGGCCCGGAGCATCCAGATGGCAGGAACGGCAGTCATGACCAGAGCCGCCGCATGAATCAGCGCCGCTCCCAAGATCGAGAGCGCCAGCATTCCCAACATTACCGGGGTCAAGCTTATGCCCAGGCCGCGAAAGCAGATGATCATCGTGAGGACCGCCAGGCTAATATGGCTGAAATAGGCGACATTAAAGCCGTTACAGATCAAGTAGAGAAAAGGGTTGACCGGTTTGACCAGAATCCCGTCCAAACGCCCGTTTATTACCAGGTTCTCGATGTCAGTGGACAAGTTGAAAAAGAAGAAGGCCGCCAGGGCATAGGAGAAGAGGTTCATCCCGTAAAGCAAGAGCACTTCATAAGGGGTCCACCCGTTCAGCTCATGAAAGGCATTCACCAGCAGCCAGGTGGCGAAAAAACCCGCGCCGTAACTGAGGAACTGGGCAACCACCCCGGCAAAGAAAGACCCCCGGTAAGAGACGATGGAGGTCAGCCGGATCTTGATAAATTGTAGGTAAAGACGGAAATAATCCATGCTAATTCCAGCCTTCCAGCTTTAAAAAGTGCATCCGTCCTGATTCTTCTCCTGCGACAATGGTCTGTTCATCGGACATTATTACACAACATGTTATCTCGCTATCCCCTTGAAACGAGGCAATAATGGTACCGCGTTCCAGGTCCCAGACCTTGAGGGTTGTGTC
>JAAYGG010000020.1 GCA_012727895.1 Bacillota bacterium | reverse complement strand
TAAAAACGGGGTTTGGTATGAGGTGGATGTCACGGAGGCCGTGAAGCGGAGGATGGAAAAGGGCGAGATCTCCTTCAGGTTGCAGGTGGATACGAGCCACTGGGGGAGCGCCGTCTTCTTCACCAGCAAGGAAGGGGAGAAGAACCAGCCGGAATTGAGTTTGGTCCTGGCCTGACCGGCGGGTGCGGGCCTTCCTGAACTGACTCCATGGCCTAAAGAAAAAAGACGGGGTGGAAAAACCCCGTCCTTTTTGTATCTTCTTTGTATCTTCCTCCGAATCCCTCTCTTTTCCTACAACCTTGCTCTTTT
Source organism: Bacillota bacterium (assembly GCA_012727895.1). Taxonomy (GTDB): domain Bacteria; phylum Bacillota; class UBA4882; order UBA10575; family UBA10575; genus JAAYGG01. The sequence goes on along the minus strand of JAAYGG010000020.1, from coordinate 17,580 downwards.
CTCTTAAACCTGATTTTTCTCGTAATCCTAATCTTTCTTCTTAATCTTCCAGCCGGATCGTCCAGGTGCGCTCTGCCGGCGGGGTCTCATCGGAAGGGAGATGAAAGTGGAAGACGGCGATTTTGCCACCGGTGGTTACGGTGACTTCATACTCGCCCTGGAAACCGCGGAAGGCGGCCCGCCCTTCCCCGTTGGTGGTAAGGGTTTCATCCGTATGCCACGTCTCACGGACCAGTTTTTTTATCCGCTCATAAACGGGTTTGGGTGTCATATCCCGCCTCAGCATTCCCCCGCCTTCCAGCCAGGGACCGTTATCCGACAGGTCCCACCAGGTCAAAGCGACCACCGCCGGGTGGGCAAAACAGATTTTATAAAACTCCTCGGCATATTCGGCCTGGGTTTCTTCATCCCAGACCCCGGTATGGTAGGAGTTGATGATCTCCGCTCCGGAGGAGGTGGGAGTGAACTCGGTGATGTGCAGATCTTTGCCGAGCGTGGCGTAGTGGTCGAGGATGGCCACGACACTATCCAAGTTGAAACGTTGGGTCCGCGGCTCGTGGGCCTGGATCCCGACACCGTCAAAGGGAACGCCGTTGGCTATGGCCTCCTCAAGCATGGCAAAGAAATGCGGGGCGCCGGTGGACAGGACGCCAAAATCATTGATAATCAAGTAGGCGCCGGGAGCGGACGCCCGCGCCCAGCGGTAGGGGTCGTCAATCTTAATCCCGGAAAAATGGGAAGGCTCATTGACCACCTCCCAGAACTCAATGGCGCCGGCATACCGCCCCAGAATCTCTTCCACCCTCTGTTTCTGCAGGTCGGGCCCGGGCAGGCCGTTGGTCCAGACCGGTATCCCATCTTCCTGGTCCCAGAGGAGCGGGTGGCCTTTCATGCGGATCCCCCGCGCGGCGCACCAGGCCACCACCTGGTCGGTATAGTCATACTGGGGTTTGCCCCGCTCCCATTCATACCACCGCCAGTAAAAACCGACGGTTGCCGCGTTGAAGACCTCCTCAAACCGCTGCTTGTAAAGGTTATTATAGTTCTCCGAATGGTAACGGCCCCATTGGTAGATGTTGCAGCCAAAGAGAAAAGCGTGGCGGGTATGTTTTACACGGACCTGCGCGCCGGGCACTGGAGCGCCGTCCGGGCCCAAAACCACGATTGCCGCGTCGGCCTTGCGGTACTTTTCGATCTGCTCGTCAGCCATGCGGAGCAGCCGGAGTTCCCGCTTGCGGCCTTCCGCCGCCCAGGTCTCACGGCTGCCGAGTTCCGGGAGGTTATCACCGGGTTTGCCGCCAGGCTCACCGCTGGGTGAGGGAAGGATTTCGAACCACCGCACAAACAGGTTGCGGTCTTCTACCCACCGGGTACTGCCGGGCTTATCCGGTACGGCCTTATCGTTAAGGAATGCCACGGTGATCCGGTGCACACCGGCGGGCAAATCCTCTTCGAATATGTAGTCGGCAAATTTCTCACTGCCGACGGTTTTGACCCCGGTGGTGATCCCGTTGACAAGCAAGGCCATGAGCGGCCATTCGCCCAGGGCGGGCGTGCCCGCGGCATGGACCACTATGCGGTAGGTGCCGTCCGCCGGGAACATGATGTACTCACCGATCTCCCCGTTGGACCAGATGTTCCAGCTACCCGCCTGCTCACTGCCGGGGGGCATTTTGTCGCCGACCGTACGGATGGAGAGGTCCGGCGCCTTGAGGATGAAGGCCGCCCCTGCCGGGAAGGGAAAGAAAACCCAGGAGAAGATAACAAGCAACAACAAAGAACTAAAAAAGGCCGGAATTTTTCTGGATAACATCATGGCTTCTCCTCTCTTGCTGTTATAGGCCTCCCAATGGCTTCTTTTCTTTCTTGTTTCTGCATTTATGTATGACGTTCCTCCTGAACGGGAGCAGGGAAGAGCCGGACTTGCCGGGGGTCAAAACCCAGGAAGATCCGGTCGCCCTCCCGGAGGTTCCGGTATTTCTTGGCGAGAAAAGCCCTGACCACCCCGGCGCCGCAGCGGACCTCCAGCCGGTAACCGGAGCCCAAGTACTCCAAGGTTTCTATTTTTCCTGTCACCCGCCAGGCAAGGACCGGGTCGGGGGATAGGTCTTCCGGCCTGAGCATCAGCAGGTATTTTCCGGCTGGGAACCCGGCTGGTTGGAACTCCTCTGTAAGCGGGAGCTCAAAGCAGTCGTTGCCGTCCAGGCGGATCCGGGCCCGCCCTTCTTCCCACTCCACAGAACAGGGCAGGAGGTTGGCCTCGCCCAGAAAACCGGCGACAAAAGGGGTGGCGGGGTTTTCGTAGACCTCTTCGGCGGTTCCGGCCTGTACCAGCCGGCCGTTTTCCATCACCCCCAAGCGCCCGCCGAAGGATAAGGCCTCTTCCTGCTGGTGGGTGACGAAAATGGCGGTAAACCCCAACTTCTCCCGGAGCCTTTTCAATTCCTGCCGCAACCGCTGGCGGAGGTTGTAATCCAAAGCGGAAAAGGGTTCATCCAAAAGCAGCAGCAACGGTTCGGGGGCCAGGGCCCGGGCCAGGGCGACCCGTTGTTTCTCCCCGCCGGAAAGGTGCTGGATCTGCCGGTGGGCCAGCCCCTCCAGGCCAAAGAGTTCCAATAATCCGGCAAGGCGTTGCCGGCGGGCGGGGGCGGGCACACGCTGGACCTTGAGCCCGTATTCAATATTCCCGGCCACCGTCAAGTGGGGGAAAAGGGCGTAATCCTGGAAAACCAGGCCCACCCGCCTTTGGGCCGGCGGCAGGTTTGTTATCTCCCGGCCGTCGAGGATGATCGCGCCCCGGTCCGGTTGTTCCAAACCGGCGATCAGCCGCAGGAGGGTGGTTTTCCCGCACCCGCTTGGCCCGACGAGGGAGAAGATCTCACCCCGGTTGACATGTAAAGCAACTTCCATCTGGAATTCGGGGTAGGCCTTTTCTATATCCAGGCGTAGCAGCTGTTCGTTCTCTCTCATTCTTCTTCAGCCTCCTCCGGCCGGGGGAATATATCTTGCAGGCGTGCGCGGGCGCGCCCCTCCATTAACAGGAAGAGCAAGAGCGAGATGAGGATAAAGATCGTACCCAAGGCTATGGCCTGCGGAAACCGGTAATGCCCGATCAAGCGGTAAATGGCCACGGAAAGGGTGACTACCCGGCCCCGCCCCAGCATAAGCACGGCCGCCAGATCGCCGAGGGAAAAGGCGGCGGCGTAGGCTGCCGCCGTACTCAAGGCCGGCCGCATCAAAGGCAATTCCACCGTTTTCAGAATGCGGGAAGGGCTCGCCCCGAGAAGGGCCGCCGCTTCCAGCAGGGGTTCTCCCAATTCCCGCCGGGCTGTTCTGAGAATTGAATAGACCAGGGGGAAAGCCAGAAACAGTTGGGCCCATAAGATGAGGACCACGGGAGGAAGGGCCTTCCCGGCCAGCATAAAGAGGCCCGAGGAAAAGGTGATAAAGGAGACCCCCAACGGCAACTGCAGCCAAAGATCGCCTCCGCCCCAGGGACGGTCCCTTCTGAGCCGGGCCAGGTAGTAGGCGCTGAATACCGCTAAAAAGGCGACAGTAACAGCCAGGCCGGTACTGGTGGCGATTACCGAGGCGAAATTCCGCCCGACGGCGAACCGGAAACCGTCCGTCAGGAGCAGGCGGTAATTCTCCAGGCCCGGGAGACCTCCAGGCTGCCCGCGGGAGAGGAAGGAACGGAGAACCACGGCTGCCAGGGGGCTGAGGAAAAAGAAAGCGACAAAGGCCAGGTAAAGCAGGAAGAGGATCGTCCGGCCCGGGTAGTTCCGTATATTTAACGTCGGAAGGGTCCCGGCAAAGAGTCCTTCCCGCCGGAGCCGGCGGCCGGAGAGTGCCTGCAGGTAAAGAAAACCGGCTAACAGGATAAGCTGGACGAAGGCGATCAGCGCCGCCCGGTCAAAGCGGAGGCGGCTGCTGTATTCGATATAGATCAAGACCTCAAAGGTCTTGTAAAGATAGCCGCCGAGGACCAGGACCACGGTAAAACTGAGGAAGGAATAGAGAAAGACCAGGAGGAAGAGGTAAAGCAGGGTGGGCGCCAGTAAGGGCAGGGTGATCCGGCGCCAGGTATAAAAAGGCCCGGCCCCCAATAAGGCGGAAGCCTCGTGGAGGGCGGGGTTGATCCGCTCCCAAGCCTCGCCGGTGAGGCGCAGGCAAAAGGTGAAATTATAAAAGACATGGGCCAGGATGATCCCCAAAAAGCCGTAAAGCCCGGTAAAGCGCCACCCGCGGCCCGGGAAGAGCGCAGCCAACCAGTGGTTGAGGGCGCCGTTATTGCCGTAAAAAACCACCATCCCCAGGACCACCAGGATCCCCGGGAGCATGAAAGGGAGGACCATGGCGCTCCGGAGGAAGCGCTTGCCGGGAAAAGCAAAGCGGCCGAAAAAATAGGCGCCCGGCAGGGCCAGCAACAAGCTGAGGCCTGCGCTGTACAAGGCCTGCCGGCAGGAGAAGGAAAGGGTGTTCCAAAAGAGTTCCGACTGGAGAAAACCGGCCAACTCCTGCAGGAAACCGGCGCTAAAGAAAACCCTGGCCAGCACAGTAAGGACCGGCAGGTAAAAGAGGAGAAGCAAGATAAGGTAGACCGGGTTCCTATCCGCGCGCCGTTTTTCCCGCGCGAGTGAGTGTGTGTACTCACGGCGGGTACAGTCTCCCCTACCGGCTGGTGGCCTTTTTTCCCGCGCGCGGGAGCGGGCGCCCTCGCAATTGCCCCTTTTCACCCTTTATCTTTTCCTTTCCTGTTTTTTTCCCTTGCTTTTATTCGCCGGTTGATTCGTATTGAAACCGGTCCGGGCGCGTTGTTCATCCGCACCGGACCGGTTATTCATTCCTTTTTTCTTCTTCTATTTTTCGCAGCCCGCGGCTGGTGATTTATTCTTCAATGGCCAGTGACTATCCTTCAATTGCTTGTTCCCAGCCGGCCAGCCACTTGTCCAGGTTGGCCTCGACGCTTTCCAGCGGGAGGTTCAGCAGTTTTTCAACGGGTGTCTCCAAGCGAAAGGCGGGATCCAATTCCACATCGGACCGGGCCGGGTACATGAACTGGTTTTCCGGGATCAATGCCTGGAACTCCGGGGAGAGCAGGTATTCGATGAGAAGTTCCGCGGTTTTCGGGTTTTTGCTCCCCTTCAGGATACCCACCCCTTCAATCTGGGCATAGGCCGCCCCGTCCAAGACCAGCGGCTGGTACCGGCTGGTATTTTCATAGAGTATATGGTAGGCAGGGCTGGTACCGTAGGAAAGGACAATCGGTGCTTCTCCGGCCGTATACATGCCATAGGCCTCATCCCAACTGGCGGCAATCGCCAGACCGTTTTTGCGCAAGGCCCGCCAGTAATCGATATAACCGTCTTCGCCAAAGAGCGCGACGGTCGTCAAGAGAAAGATCTGCCCCGGAGAGGAGGTCAGCGGGTTGGTGAGGATGATCTTCCCTTGATAAGCCGGATCCAAGAGATCCCGGTGGCTGGCAGGCACCTGCTCCAGTTTTTCCGAATCGTAGTTAAAGAGCACGTAACCAAAGTCAAAGGGGGTCAGGCGAAATTCCGGGTCAAAAACCAGATCTTCCGGGATATGATCCGCCGCTTTCGGCCGGTAGGCACGGAAAAGGTCCTCCCTTGCCGCGCGGAGGAAATAAATGCTGTCCAAGCCGATGACCACATCAGCCACGGGGTTTTCTTTTTCCCGGATCAATTGGGAAAAAAGCGTTCCCGTATCATTAAAAGATTCGAATACCAGCTCAACTCCATGTTTCTGCTGGAAGTCCTCACGGGCCCGTTCGACCAGGGCCGTGGGGAAGCTGGCATAGGTATAAACCGTAAGTTTCTTCGCCTCCCGGCGCGCACAACCGGCAGAGAAGATCATCCCGGCCGCCAACACCATAAAGAGGGCAAACAAAAGGTAGATGGAGATCTGTTTACGCCTAAGATTATTCATTAAAAAAACCTCCTTTTCCAGAGCGCCCCGGGAAAACTCCGACCGGAGGGGGAGGTGAAAGATATAAAAACCCCCGTAAGCATAAGGGGAGGATAAGTCTTCTCCCTACGCCGGCATTACCCGGATCAGGTTCAAAGGGTCTGATCTCAGCCCCGTTCTCCGGAGCACCCCTCTATGTGGTTATGTGGTAATTTACCAGGTTTACTTCAATTTATAGCACACTCGGGGCTGCTTGTCAAACAACTCTCTGTGCGTGGAGTCAGCTACACTAAAGAATTCCACACGTTCCGCCTGCAAAATAGGATACGCGGCATTACATATAGAAAGTAATTCGCGGGCGCTTCCTTGCTCCTCCCTCCTGAATAAGTGAAAGAACCTAGACGGAGTTGGTATTAACTTGCTCATGAAAAAAAACGGACCGGTTAATACTATAAAAAATGGGAGGAGATTGAAGTATGAGTGTTATCCCTCTAGAGTATTACGCTCCGGTTTTTGGCCTTTTTCTCCTTTTGCTGCTGGTGGTCTTTGTCCCCCGGGAACGGTATAAGGAGTTGTTCTGGTTTGGGCTTGTTTGGGGTTTTTTATTCAGTACAGCTGTAACCTTTCTTTTTTCCGAGGTCTTCCATTTATTTCATTATGAAAAGGTCAAGCCTTTTATCCTGTTTGGTGCACCGCTCTGGTTGACCTTTGCCTGGATCCCCGCGGTCATGCTCTACCTTTATTTCCTCCCGGATGGGGGAGAATGGTACGTTTTCCCCCTTTACCTGCTGGGTTTTGCCGTCGCCGGGATGGAGATTGACGGGGTTCTGAACCAGGGCGGACTTTTAGTCTATGACCGCTGGGCGCCTTTTTGCCGTTTTATTCTCTCCCTGGCCTGGTTTTACCTGGTGGCCCTCCATTACCGGCATTGTCGCGTGCGCGGAAGAAAAATACCTCCGGCTAGCCCCTGAAGAAAAGGTTGCAAAAGAGGATTGAAGCGGCAAAACCGGCAAAGTCTGCGGCCAAGCCAACCAGTATGGCGTAACGGGGGTTTTTAACGCCGACGGAACCAAAATAAACACCGGTAATATACATGGTGGTGTCGGTGCTGCCCTCGATGGTCGCCGCCATGAGCCCGATGAGGGAATCAGGCCCGTATTTCTCCATTAACTTCAGGACCAGGGACATGGCAGCGGAGCCGCTCATTGGGCGGATAATCAGGAGCGGCAGGATCTCCGCAGGGGTCCCGGTGGCCTTCAGGATTGCTTGGAATGGACGGAGGAGCCAGTCAAGGGCGCCGGTGACCTGGAACAATTCCACCGCAAAGTAAATAGCCACAATATAGGGGAGGATCTTCATGACCAGGGTTACGGCTTCAGACGCCCCCTCCACAAAACAGGAGAAAATGTCTACTTTAGTTAAATAGCCATGCAGGATCACCACCCCAATCATTAACGGCAGCACCCACATGGAAAAGCGGATAAAGAAATCTACCATGGTTTTTTCTTCCTCCTCCGCATATAGAGGTCGAGGAGGATCGCACAGAGGGTGGAGAGGGAAGTGGCAAAGAGCGAAGAGATAACAATAGTTTCCGGCCTTGCCGAGCCCAGTGAGGCGCGCATGGCCACCATGGTGGTGGGGATCAGGGTAACACTGGAGGTATTGATGGCCAAGAAAGTACACATCGCCTCGGAAGCATCTTTAGAGTGGCCGTTTAATTCCTGCAGTTCTTTCATGGCCTTCAAACCAAAGGGTGTGGCGGCGCTGCCAAACCCGAAGAGGTTGGCACTGACGTTCATGGTGATGTAGTCCAGGGCGGGGTGCCCCCGGGGAATGCTGGGAAAAAGCGGCCGCAAGAGCGGGTGCAGGATTTTACTGCAGGATTTTAGAAAGCCGGATTTTTCCGCAATTTTGGCCAGCCCCAGCCAGGCGCTGAGGATCCCCAGAAGAGTAAAGCTCCTGGTTACCGCGGCATTTGCCGATTCCACAAGGGCAGTCATGACCAGTTGCGGTTCACCGTTGACCAGAGCCGTAACAATACCCAACATGATGAGGGAGAAAAAGATGGTCTTCATCACCGGGCCCCCTTTCATTCCATGCATACAATTGAGAGGGAGACTTTATGCTTGTTTTTCCACCGGATGACGGGCCCGGGAAGTACGACGGCTTGCTTCTATTTTTCGCAGGAAAGGCTGCGAGAAAAAGACCGCAAGGGAAAGGAAAATACCAAAAGACCCGGCGGAAGGGCCGGGTCTCTCTTTCTCGGGTCTATCCTTTTTCAGTTGATCCGGAACCGGTCGGGGAGGGATGGATCTTTGGTCCCGGTGACCGGCAGTTCCAGGCGGCGGTGTTTTGGCCCGCCGCAAAGGATACGGACGTCGCCCTTTTTCCCGGGGGCCAGGTCACTGTAACGGGCGGTCAGTTGCGCCAGGTTCTCCAGATCGGCGGCGGAAGGCCGGCCGCAGCCGAGGGCCAGCGGCCCGGGGACGTTTTTTGTTTTCACCACATAAAGCTCGGGATTGCGCCGGTTCTGGAAAAAGTGGAAGAAGAGCCGGCGGTTTTCGTTATGGTTCTTGCCGATGATGGCCTTAAATTCCGGACTGAGCCGGAAATGACGGCCGGCGGAGAGCAGGCGCATGGCGTCCAGATCCAGGCGGCCGTTGTGGCGGAGAAGGTCCTCTACCTTCCGGCCGTACTCCTTATTGGTCAGGAGGCAGCCGCCGGCCGGGGACTGGTATTCCTGCAACCCGTATTTTTTTGCCAGTTCCATCTGGATTTTTCTTTGGCGTCCCTGGATCGACGGGCAATGGTCCAGGGAGATCCAGCCCTTTTCCTCCGGGATGGTGGGCGGGAGGAGACGGGCGGAGAGCGGCCGGACAATCAGCCCTTCCAGACCGGCCTCCCGGTCGATAATGGGAAAAGCCCCTTTGTACTGGGATTTCGGGCGTTGGCCCACAACTTCACCGGTAACAACAAAGGAGGCGCCGGTCTCCTCCAGCATCTCTCCGGCCTTGCGCAGGAAATAGATATGACAATCCAGGCAGGGGTTAAAAGCCCGTCCATAACCGTGTTTGGGCGCTTCCAGCATCCGCAGGTAGTCCTCATCCAGGCGGACGAACCGGAGCGGGGCGCCGGTCTGGGCCATTAACCGCTGGAGACGTTTTATATGATTCGCTTCTATCTCCGGGGGAAGAAAGGGCTGGAGGAAATGAACGGCCTCCACTTCCACACCGGCTTCTTGCATCAGTTTCACCGCCAACAGGCTGTCAAGACCGCCGGAAAAAAGAACAAGTGCTTTCATTGTTGCTTTCATCCTTTCCGCGTACCTTTAGCCTATATTTTAATCCATTATTATAAAATATTTATTATAAAAAATTAAAGATTAAAAAGCGGCAGTTGACCGGGGTCCACCGGAAGGACGCTGTTGTCGTCCGCCCCATCCGGGCTGCTTCTTTTCTCTTCATCCCAGTTGTTTTCGGCCGGGACCAGATCGGGCGGGAGCTCAAAAATTTCGGGGGGAATGGGTCCCACATTAAATTCAATAACCTCCACCAAGATTTCGGAGATGATAACCCCTCCCTTGACAATCCGCTCCAGCTTTTTCAGGGGGAAATGCCCCAACTCCGGCGCTTTCCAGAGGGTTACCTCCCAGCCGGGTGTTACCGGGTTCCGGTAGCGAAAAACCTCACATTTATAACCCAGGACCTCCTGTGTGCCCAAGGTCTCGCTGATCAACTGATCCGCCGCCTCCACTTCCAGGTCCAAGACATTGGCGACAAGCATGGGAGAATAGGGCGAAGTAAAATACTCCCATCCCCCTTCGTCAAAAAACCAGATGAGGCCGAGGTCTGGGCGGATTATGGTTACCGTCGGTGGAAAAGGCGAAGCATAAATCACTTGACGGATCAATTCGTTTGCTTGGTAATGACGGATTTCCTGGAAGTAATCTTCGGAAGTGATGAGGGCGTAGTATGAGAATTCTGCAGGCAGTGCAGGAGAAGCATGAATACCGGCCGGGAAGAGAAGGAGTATCCCGAGAATGCAGGATAGAAAGCCGGCAAGCCGCAGAGTCGTCATTTTCTTTCCCCCCTTTAAAAAAGATCTTCGGCAATTATTACCTATTTCCTTTTTAAAAACGTATAATCATGCGGGCGCAGGCCGGCCGGCTGTTTACCGGCGAGAGAGCTTTCCCCGTTTCTTTCCGTTCTTCTTTTTCCTGGGGCTTTACAGGAGACTGATTATAGGGTATAATTATGGTCAGAGCCGAAGTGGTGGAACTGGCAGACGCGCTACGTTCAGGGCGTAGTGGGAGAACTCCCGTGCGGGTTCGAATCCCGCCTTCGGCACCATCTTTTTTAGTTTATGACAAGCCCGGCAAAACAATGCCGGGCTTTTATTTTTCTGGTCAAGACTTCAGCCTGCTTGCAGCCGCCCTTAACTTCAACCGGCAATTGGTGTATAATGCAAAGAGAGGAAATGACGGGCCAAGGAGGGCCTCCCGCGCAGGGCGCGCGGGATTAGAAGGGGGAGAGGAGATGACCAGGGAGATGAGTAGGAAGATGACCAGGAAAATGACGAGAAATTTTTTTCCTTTTGTAACGTGGCTTTCCCTAGTTCTTCTGCTGTTTCCGGTTATACCGGCCCCGGCGGCTGCTGTTGAATTCCATTTTACCATTTTACATACGAATGACGAGCATTCCGCCTTGATTCCCCATTCCCCGGCTGTGGACTACGCGCTCGCACCGGAAGGGAACACGCGCGCGACTCAGTCTGCCGGCGGGTTTGCGCGGTTGGCCGGGGCGGTGAGGCAATTGCGGGAGGAAAAGGCCGGGCAAGGCGAGGAGGTGCTCTTGATTTCCGCCGGGGACTTTTTAGGGGGAACCCCCTATTCCTGGCTCGCCCTTTCCGGCCGGGCTCCCGAGTTAACCCTGATGCGCCGGATCGGTTATGACCTGGTGACCCTGGGCAACCACGAATTCGATTACGGCCCGGAGGTGCTTGCCGCTTACCTGCAAGCCGCCGGGTATCCGGAGGCCGCCGCCCGGACGCCGGTGGTGGCAACCAATACCATCCCGCCCGCCGGCCATCCCCTATCCGCTGTGGGACTGGCCCGGACGCATCTGGTGGAACTTGCCAACGGCCTGCGGGTTGGATTCTTCGCCCTGCTGGGCAAGAACGCCGTGAGCGTGGTGGCTAAGGGTGAACCGGTGGACTTCGGCGACCAACACCAGGCGGCCAGGGAAGCGGTGGCCGCCCTCAAAGCCCGGGGGGCGCAGGTGATTATCGGCGTAACCCACGCCGGGATTGAGGAAGACCGCGAATTGGCCCGGGAGGTAGAGGGGATCGACCTGATCATCGGCGGTCATTGCCACACCGCCTTGAACGAACCGCTCCGGGAAGGGAGGACAATTATCGCCCAAACCGGCCACAGCCTGCATAATCTGGGCGTCTTGGAACTGGCCTACACTCCCGGCAGCGGCCTGCGGTTGCGTAACAAGGAGAACCGCCACCCGTATCTTCTACCATTGGATGACCGGGTAACCCCGGACCCGGAGATCGCAGCGGCGGTTACGGAGTACACCCGCGCCTGTGACAGGCTTCTGGCTGCGGCAACGGGTGGGCGTTTTCCGGACCTTTTGGCGGTTATCGCCCGGAGCGGTTTTTCCCTGCCCAACCCCAAGTCGTGCCAGGAGACACCGGCTGGGAATTTCGTTGCCGACGCCATGCGCCTGGTCACAGCAGAGAAAACCGGCGAGAAAGTGGATTTTGCTTTTCAGGCGGCCGGCCAGATCCGGCAGCCGTTGACCCCGGGCCGGTCGGAAACTGCACGCGGGCTGATCTCCCTTTACGACCTGTTGTTACTATGCCCGCTGGGTACGGGTCCGGACGGGAACGCGGGTTACCCGGTGGTCTCATTCTACCTCACCGGGGAAGAGGTGCGGCGGGTCCTGGAGATCGCCACATTGCTCCCGGTGGTCTTTGATCATAATTATTTCGTTCATCTTTCCGGCCTGCGTTATGATTATTCACCCCAACGGATCCTCTGGCTGACCGTGCCGGGGAAAAACCTTCCTGTCCCCACCATGCGGGCTGTCTTCAAGGCGGAACGCTATGTTGGCGAGGGGATCCAGCCGGCCGGCGGCGGCGCCTACCTACCGCTGCCGCGGGGGGATGAGACTCTTTACCGGATCGCCAGCGACTATTACATGTTGCAGTTTTTGCCGATGGTGGGCAGGCTCCTCCCGCAATTGGCGATTCTCCCTAAAGACAAGAACGGCGCCCCACTCTCCCTGGACGAGGCCGTTGTCCGGGTGGACGGCGCCGAACTGAAAATCTGGCAAACCCTGGTGGAATATGCCGCCAGCCAGCCGCCGGGGGCGGACGGGATCCCCGTTATTGACGGGGTTTATGCCGGGACGGCCGGGAGGATCAATGCCGTGAAAACCCTGCCCCTCCTGGTCTGGGCTCTGTTGGGCCTGTTATTCCTGATCTTACTCCTTGTTTTCCTGGCGATTTCTCCCCGGGCTTACCAGTGGCGGCACAAGCAAAGGGTCAGGCCTATTATTTGAGGCGGTTTGCCGGGGTAAAACAGTAAGAAGCGCCTGCAACGGAGAACACCCTGCGGTTAAGGGCGCCGGTAGCGAGAGAGAGCCTGCGACGAAAAGAGCCTGCGGCAAAGAAGCCTGTGGAGGAGAACGCCTGCGAACTGTGGCTAAGAAAACTTATGACGAAGAGAGCGCCAGGCGGCGCGGAAAGGAGAGAAGAGGATGCAACAAGCAGTGGAGCTTGTGGTAGACGGGAAAACCCTGCGGGGGATGTATCACCGGCCGGCAGGGGAGGGGCCCTACCCCACGGTCCTTTTGTTTCACGGGTTTGGCGGGAACAAACTGGAGCCGCACCGGATCTTCCTTAAACTCTCCCGGGGATTGGCGGCTGCAGGAATCGCCGCCTTGCGCTTTGATTTCAGCGGCTCCGGGGAGAGTGACGGCGATTTTGAAGAGATGACCTTCTCCTCCGAGGTGCGGGAGGCGGAGGCCATCCTGGATTATGCCCTTTCCCTTCCGGCCACGGACCGGAAACGGCTGGGCGCCATTGGCTTGAGCCTGGGCGGCGCCGTGACGGCGGCCCTGGCCGGCCGGCGACCGGAAGATTTGCAGAGCCTGGTCTTGTGGGCGGCGGCCGAGACCGGGGTAATAGCAGAAACCTTCCAGCAGCTGCTGGAGGCAGGCGGGTATTACCGGGATGAACGGGGCTGTTATGATATGGGAGGACTCTGGGTCAACGGGTTTTTCCTGGAAGACATGATGAAATGGGACCTCCTGGCTTTGGCCGGTAAATTCCCGGGGCCGGTCCTGATCCTCCACGGGTCTGCGGACGAAACCGTACCCGTAGAGACGGCCGATAAATACCACCGGGCCTTTCCCGGCGACCCGGAACTGGTGATTATCGAGGGCGCCGACCACACCTTCAACCGGCACGACTGGGAGGCGCAGGTTTTACGGGAAACAGTGGAGTTTTTCAAAAACACCTTGACTCCCTGAAAGTTGATGGTTTATAATAACTGATAATAGATACCGGAGAAATGCGAGGAAAGGGAGAGTAGCCGGAGCAGGCACGGTCAAGAGAGAAGGGGGAAGCTGGAAACCCTTCCCGTCCACCCGGTGAAAGACCGCCCGGGAGCGGCCGGTGAATTAAGCCGGACGGGTAACGCCGTTATACGTTATGGGCGCTGAGGCGCACAAAAAGCCGGGTCCTGAGCATTGCTTTACGGACCAATAAGGGTGGAACCGCGGGTTACCCCGTCCCTTGCAGGGACGGGTTTTTTTATTTAAGGTGGTGAAAAAATGGACCGGGAAAGAAAGGTTGCTGAAGAGCACAGCAAACGCATGCCCGCGCACGTGAACTACAATGAAGACCATGGCAGCGGTGAAGAAGAGATCTGCGCCGGCGGGGTAGTTTTTTACAACGGGAAAGTCGTGGCCTTAAAAAGGAAAAACGGTGTCTGGTTGATGCCCAAAGGCCATGTAGACCCTGGGGAAACCCTGGAAGAAGCGGCCTGCCGTGAGGTGAAAGAAGAAACCGGGCTATCGGTTTGCCTCGGCCCCAAGTTGGGGGAGACCGCCTACAGTTTTGTTGAGAACGGCAGGGAGCATAAAAAGCGGGTGCACTGGTTTTATATGGAGGCCCGCGGGGGAGAACTCCGGCCGGAGGAGGGGATGTTCATCGACGTCCGGCTCCTGAGCGAGGAGGAACTGGATGTTTTAACTTTCCCGAATGACCGGGAGATTGTCGAAAGGGCCCTTGTGGTCAAGGCGTGCAAGGAAGGATAAGCAAAAGGCAATAAGCAGGTGGAAACAGGAAAAGAGGGAAAAAGGAACCGGCGAAAGAGGAAAAGAAACCGGGGAAAGAGGAAAAGGAGGTCCAAAGGATGAAAAGCGTGCTGGTTACGCCTGGCGGCAGCCGGTATGAGGTGCCGGCCGGGATTACCGGTTTGGAAGCAGTAGAAAACCTGGTTGTCGAGGGTAAAGAGAAAACGTTGCAACAAGCTGTCTGTCTGAAGATTGACGGCCGGTTGGTGGATCTGAAGACCCGGCTCCCGGAAGGAACCGAAGTTTTCCTGGTGACACCGGATTCCCCCGAGGCCTTGGAGGTGCTCCGCCACTCGACTTCGCATATCATGGCCCAGGCGGTGACGAGGTTGTTCCCTGGAGCCCGGCTGGGGATTGGGCCGGCGATTGACGACGGGTTTTATTATGATTTTGATCTGCCACAGCCCTTAACCCCCGAGGATCTGGAGAAGATCGAGGCGGAGATGGACAAGATCATTAAAGAAGACTACCCCTTTACCCGGAAGGAAATCTCCAGGGAAGAGGCGCTGGCTTTCTTCAGGGAAAAAGGGGAGGAGTACAAGGTGGAATTGGTGGAGGAGTTGCCGGACGGAGAGATCAGCCTGTACCAGCAGGGAGAGTTTATTGATCTCTGCCGCGGCCCGCACCTTCCCTCCACCGGGTACCCGGCGGTCTTTAAATTGATGAGCGTTGCCGGGGCTTACTGGCGGGGGGACTCTTCCCGCCCGATGCTGCAGAGGATTTACGGTACGGCCTTTTTCCGCCGGGAAGATCTGAAGGCGCATTTGGAGCGGCTGGCGGAGGCGGCCAAGCGCGACCACAGGAAACTCGGCCGCGAGCTAGACCTTTTCTCCACCAACGAAGAGATCGGCGCCGGCCTGATTCTCTGGCATCCGAAAGGCGGCCGGATTCGCCAGGTGGTTGAGGATTTCTGGCGCAAGGAGCATGAAAAGAACGGTTACGAGATTATCTATTCGCCCCATCTTGGCCGGGGGCAACTCTGGGAAACCAGCGGGCACCTGGGGTTTTACAGTGAAAACATGTATTCGCCCATGGAGATCGAGGGACAGGAATACTACATCAAGCCGATGAACTGCCCGTTCCATATCGCCATCTACAAGAGCCGGGGGCGGTCCTACCGGGAACTCCCCTTCCGCTGGGCGGAACTGGGCACGGTTTACCGTTACGAACGGAGCGGGGTTCTCCATGGCCTCCTCCGGGTACGCGGGTTCACGCAGGACGACGCCCATATCTTCTGCCGCCCGGACCAGATGCCGGAGGAGATCGACCGGGTGCTGGCTTTCTCCCTTAATATGCTCCGGGCCTTCGGGTTTGAGGATTTCCGGCTCTATCTTGCCACCCGGCCGGAGAAATCCGTCGGCGACGAGGAGCGGTGGGAAGCGGCCACTGCCGCCCTGCAGGCCGCGATGGAGAAGAGCGGCCTCCCCTACGAAGTGGACGAAGGCGGCGGGGCCTTTTACGGGCCGAAGATCGATATCAAGATCAACGACGCCCTGGGCCGGGAATGGCAGTGCTCGACAATCCAGTTCGATTTTAACCTGCCGGAAAGGTTCGGCATGACCTACACCGCCCAGGACGGTACGGACCAACAGCCCTATATGATCCACCGCGCCCTGTTGGGGTCCTTGGAACGGTTCTTCGGGGTCCTGATCGAGCATTACGGGGGCGCCTTCCCGTTGTGGCTGGCGCCGGTCCAGGTTGTTGTCCTGCCGGTCCTCCCCGCCAACCAGGAATACGCCGGCGAGATTTACGATTGGCTGCGGGAGAACGGTTTCCGTGCGGAACTGGACAGCCGTAATGAGAAGATCGGCTACCGGATCCGCGAGGCCCAGCTGCAAAAGGTCCCCTACATGCTGGTGGTCGGTGAGAAAGAAGCGGCCTCCGGGCAAATCGCGGTCCGGAGCAGGAAAGAGGGGAACCTGGGCGTCTGGGACCGGGAGAAGTTCCTGGCGAAGCTGAAGGAAGAGGCTGAGAGTAAGAAATAAAAGCAGAACAAAGGCTAAACGAATAGGGTCAAACGAAAGAAGTTTAAACAAGGGCTTAGCCTTGACCGTGTTGATCAGAAAAGCGTGTCCTTCCTGGACACGCTTTTTTCATGGATTTGCTGAATACGCCTCTTTTTCTATGGGTTCAGCGTCATGCCATATCATCGGCGCTGCTACCAAGTGGTCAGCGGCGACACCTGGTATCCTACGGCGTCTGTTGAATACGCCTGTTTGTTTTTGTTTCTATTCGTCCGGCACCAAATAATAAACTGGTCGAAGTGGTAGTAAGCCGTGGACCCTTAACGCCGATCGGATCGGTATAGGCTATGATGTCGATACCTCGGTCAGGGCCAGGTAAAGAAACCCAGTCAACGTAATAACCCATTTCATCTAGTAGGCCGGCGACAAGAACGCGTGTAAGAACGCGAAGTGCTTGACAATTTGCCCATAATAATTTACAATATGAATCTAGATTCACGTGAATATGAATTCATATTCATTGATCTACCCGCATTACAATAGCAAAGATGATTGATAATTGATTGATAATAAATCTGATGATGGTTTTCACCATCATAGATTAACAGTAGAGAGGGAGGAACCGATGCCAAAGGATACTTTTTTCAACCTGCCAAAAGAGAAACAAGAACGCATCATTGAGGCGGCGATTGATGAGTTTTCCATCCACCCTTTTCACCAGGCGCGGGTGACGGCCATTGCGGAGCAGGCGGGAATTGCTGTCGGCAGTTTTTACCAGTATTTTGAGGATAAGATGGATCTCTTTAAATACTTAATGGAATCGGTGGTCCAGAAGAAAATCTCCTACATCAACCGGGACACGATGGAGAACAAAGGGAAATATACCTTTTTCCAGTTGCTCCGGGAGACTTTTCTCAGCGGGATCCGGTTTGCCAAAGAAAACCCCCGCCTGTTGCCTATCGGCTTGATGCTCATGAATGATAAAGCATTATACCGGGAGATCTTTGGCGAACATGTCGATAAAGGCATTGATTTTTTCCAGCAACTGCTTGAAGAGGCCAAAGCGCAAGGGGAAATCGACCCGGCCATTGATCCGCGACTGGCCGCGCATATGATCGCCGGCATGACCTTTTCTTTAAGCGATTTCGTTTACGCCGACGGGAAAGTGGATCTGGATGACATGGTCATTATCGACCAAATGCTTTATATCGTCGAGAACGGGTTGAAAAAGAAGTGACCGGCTTGTCGCCCGTCGCTCGACGATTCTTTGTTTATAAGAAGAAAGCCTTGGCGGGCGGCAACCGGGAGCACAGCATCGT
>JAAYGG010000138.1 GCA_012727895.1 Bacillota bacterium | reverse complement strand
GTCCCACGATCTCCGCCAACCGGTTTTCCAGGAGGCTGATTTGGGCCTGTATTTCTTCCTCTCCTTTTTGCCCGGCCGCTGCATCCTTTTGGGCCAGGAATTCCTCATACGTCCCATGGAAGGTTTTAATTTTATGATCCTCAATCGTCATAATCTGGTCTGCAACCGCACTGATCAACCGGCGGTCATGGGAGACCAGCAATAGGGTTTGGTCATATTCACCCAGTACTTCCTCCACCACTTCCAGCGAATTTAAGTCCAGGTAATTCGTGGGTTCATCCAGAATTAAAAGGTTTAAGTCTTTTAAAAGCATTTTCGCAAAGGAAACCTTAACCCGTTCACCGCCGCTCAAGACACCCACCGGTTTAAAGACATCCTCCCTTTTCAATAACAACCTGGCCAGCAGGGTCCGGGCAAAGGACTCCTCATACCTGCTCTCAGCCATGACATTCTCAAGGATGGTCAGGTTTTCATCCAAGATCTCCATCTCCTGGCTGAAGTAACCGATTTCAGCGCCGGGGGCAATCCTGATCCCGTCCTCCCGGTTCATGATCATCTTTAGCAAAGTGGTTTTCCCGGACCCGTTCGGGCCCAGCAAAGCAACCTTGGCGCCGTTGGTAATGACAAACTCCGCGTCCTCAAAAATGACCAGGTCGCCGTAGCTTTTGTTGAGATTACGGCCCTCAATAACTACTTTGCTATAGAGCCTTTTCCCCTCCTGTATATCCAGTTTGAGGACCTCTTGTTTTTTGGGTTTTTCCTTAATCTCCAACTGCCTTATCCTGGCCTCAATGCTCTTTACCGAACGTTCCAGCGCCGCCTTGCCCTTTTGGCTGCCCATCTTGTGCAGCCGTGCCTCGGAATTACCCATCCTCTTTGGTGTTTTCTTGATCGAGCGGGCTTTCTGCCGGAGCGCAACGGCCGCCCGTTCCAGCCGTTTTTTCTCGGTTAGATACCGCTCATACTCAAATTGGGCCCTTGCTCTTTCTTCCGCCTTTTGCGCGCTATAGGCGCTGTAGTTGCCATTATACAGCTGGACTTTGCCATCCTCGACCTCCAAAATCCTATTACAAAGCTGATCAAGAAAATCCCGGTCGTGAGAGATAATCACAAAGGCCCCCTGGAACTCGGAGAGCCGCCTTTCCAGGAGTTCTATACCTTCCAAGTCAATATTACTCGTCGGCTCGTCGGCAAAGAGTAGCGGGTAGTCCGCCTCAAAACTTGCAGCCAGTTTAAACCTGGTTTTTTCCCCGCCGCTCATTGTTTCGCTCCAGACTGTTGCCACCCCAAATTTGGAGGCCATCTCCGGGCTGATCCTCTTTTTCTCCGCCGGCGCCAACTGGGAAACATAGGCGCATTTTGTATAGAGCTTAACCCACCCCTCATCCGGTTCCAACCTTTGGCTCAAGATATTAAGCAGGGTGGTTTTCCCGGCGCCGTTCGCCCCCACCACGCCAATGCGGTCGCCGGCATAAATCCGTAAACCCTCCAGATCGACCACTAACCGGTCGCCAAAAGCCTTCTTTATCTTCCCGCACTCCAGTAGTAAAATAAAAACCCCCTCCTTGAGAAACTGGAGAGGATAGTAACTCGAAGAGTATAAATTTTCTCTGCCAAACCAAAAGCAGGTGGGAAAAACCCCATAACTTGCCGGCAGGTTTATCCCCGTCTCCTGCGCATCAGCAGCTATCGATACTATCCACTCACAGTTAATAAAATGGCAAACAGAAAACAGAGCCATTCGCTTTAATGACTCTTAAAAGTTTTATTCAACTGCTCTCGTGAGTGGATTAGTTAAACATTTACCGCTGATACCTTACCCTTTCTGTGTATTGGTTCTTCCAGACACTATTATAAAGGGTACAGGCCGGGGATGTCAATTGAACGACTACTTGATCTCCAAACACTTTTAATAGTATGATCGGGTAAACAGGCCAACATGCTAATTTTGGCAGGTGATAACAATGATCGCATTAAAACAAGACCAATCGGGTTTATGGAGTCTGCCGGGCCTTGTTGAACCGGACCATTCTTCAGGCCAAGTCATCCTAGACCGCGCCATTCTGCCACGGGCAGCGGCACAGATCGTTTTTGGACGGGGCTTGGCCCAGGAACTCCTGCCAGGTATAATTGCAGAGGCCCCCTCGACCCTTGTTGTCGCCGGTACGTCCAGCTCCAAAGCCCCGGCAATCCAAGGGATATTGGCGCGCCTCACGCAGTTCCCGGCGCAGGCCCATATCTTCCAGGTTCAAGGCCGCGCCGACCACCGGGCGATCCGCCGGGGGATTGAGTTGTTACATAAATCCCAAGCCCGGCAAGTGTTGGTAATTGGCGGCGGAACCACCCTTGATGTGGGTAAGGCCATTGCCGGCCTGGCCGCGCAGGAAGGCGGGACGGAGATCGCTGCCTTTCAGCGGGGAGAAAAATCGATCAACCCGGAAGCGGCTTTACCCTGGATTGCCGTGCCAACCACCTCCGGTACCGGTTCGGAAAGCACGAACAATGCCGTGATTGAACTGGGTGAAGAGAAACGCAGCATTAGAAATATCCCGCCGCCAAGAATGATCATCGCCGACCCAAGCCTTACCGATTCCCTGCCCCTTCCCGCCACAATAATTGCGCTGGTCGACGCCCTGGCCCAGTCCCTCGAAGCCATTACCAATGCCGCGGCAACACCGGAAACACAAGCCTTGGGGATTGCCGCCTTTCTCAACCTTGCGCAAGGCTTGAAGGCAATAATGGCAGCCGGCGGGGAGAGGCCCCGGGGCAATGAACCCCCTGCAGATACCGGCAATACTGGAGAATTAAATACAACCCCGGCTGAAAAAACGGCCATTGATCCGCAAATCCGGGAGACCCTCAGCTGGGGCAGTCTCTTGATGGGGTTTGCCTTTGCCCATGCGGGTTTGGGCCTGCCCCATGCCTTGGTCCATTTCTGTATGAAATATGGTCTTGCCCACGGCCATATGGTGGGGATCCTGCTCGCCCCCGGGCTGGCCGTCCAAGCGCAGCAGGATCCGGCGACCGCCCTGCGGCTGGCCCGGGTCGCGGAGGCCTTCTTCAACCCGGCTCAGGAAAAGACAATTACCCTTCACTTCGATGACGAGAAAACGGCCCCGGCAAACACGGGAGCCGGCAGGCTCTTGGCCTGGTTGGACCAGGCTGTCACCGGATTATTTACCCGGCTGAATCTGGCGACCTCGCTTCAAGAAGCCGGTCTGAGCCCTGCCGACCTGGACTGGATCGCCGCCCAGGAGTATGCCTTGGGCGCCTCCTTTGCCATCCCCAAACGCCGGGCGACCATAGACGAACTTCGAACGGCGCTCCAAAAGGCCTGGTCTAAACAGTGGAACTAGCATCGGGGAATTGACTCTGTTTATAGAGCGCTTATAAAGCATGTTGGCCAGGTTTGTTTTTTAGAATAACAAAGACAGCGTCCCGGCGACAATCAGGACCAAGCCGCTCAAGGACTTCCAGGTCAGTTTCTCCTTGAGGACGAAATAGGAGAAGGCGATGGTAAAGACGATACTCAACTTGTCAATCGGCACGACGACACTGGCCGGCCCGGTCTGGAGCGCCCGGTAATAACATAACCAGGAGCCGCCCGTGGCAAAGCCGGAGAGGATTAGGAAAATCCAGCTTTTTTGGTCAATCTCCTTAATCGTTTTTTCTTTCTTGGTCATAAAGACAATAAGCCAAGCCATAACCAGAACAACGACCGTCCGGATGGCGGTCCCTAGGTTGGATTCAATCCCTTCAATCCCCACTTTCCCGAGGATAGCGGTTAAAGCGGCAAAAATGGCGGCGCCAAAGGCGTAAACCAGCCATAAGTTGCTTTGCGGGCCGGCGCCGGTTACCCCGCTGGTTTTCTCACTGCCTGTCCCACTGAGTGCCCTCCCTGTTACCCCGCTGGTTGCCTCTTTTTTCTTGTGCACCATGAGGTAGGTCCCGCCCCCGATTAGGAGCATCGCCACCGCTTTAAGGAGCGTGATCTCTTCCCCCAATAAGACAATGGCCAAAATCATTGTTAACACCGTGCTTGATTTATCAATCGGTGTTACCTTGTTCACATCCCCCATTTGCAGGGCTTTGAAATAGCAAAGCCAGGAGGCGCCGGTCGCAAAACCGGATAAGATGAGAAACAATAATGTCCTGCTACTGACATCGGCCAGTGTCCGCTGGGAACCGACAATAAATACCATCAGCCAGGAAAAAAGGAGCACGACTATTGTCCGGATGGCCGTCGCCACGTTGGAATCGGTGTTTCTAACACCAATTTTGGAGAGAATAGCCGTCAACCCCGCAAAAATCGCCGATCCAAAGGCAAACAAAACCCACATCAGCGCAACTCTCCTTTCTTTTTTATTATTTTCCTAGTTATCTTCCCCAACTCTACCCTCAACCGTTCCGCGTTTGTCTTTTCTTATTCTTGTTTTCTTATTCAAATTGCGTGCGGTAAAGCTGAGCGTAAATCCCGTTTCGCGCCATTAATTCTTCGTGGGTCCCCTCTTCCGCAATGCCATCCTCCGCCAGCACCAGGATGCGTTTGGCATTTTTGATGGTGGACAAGCGATGGGCGATGACAAAGGTGGTCCGGTTTTTCATCAATTCCTCCATGGACTCCTGGACCACTTTTTCACTCTCGCTGTCCAGGGAGGAAGTGGCTTCGTCAAAGATCAGGATGGGCGGGTCCTTCAGAAAAACCCGGGCAATGCTCAACCGTTGTTTTTGCCCGCCGGAGAGCTTTATCCCCCGCTGGCCGATGTCCGTGTTGTAACCTTCAGGAAGCTCACAGATGAAATCATGGGCGTTGGCTTTTTTCGCCGCCTCCACCACCTCTTCCTCTGTGGCATCGGGTTTGCCGTACTTGATATTCTCCAGCACCGACCCGGCAAAGAGATAGACATCCTGCTGGACAAGGCCGATCTTTTTCCGCAAGGACTTCAACTTGATCTCCCGGAGGTCGATCCCGTCCAGGGTAATCCGCCCCTCCGTCACCTCGTAAAACCGGGGGATAAGACTGCACAGGGTGGTTTTGCCCACCCCCGACGGGCCGACCAGAGCCACATATTCCCCGGGCGCCACTTTGAGGTTGATATGGGAAAGGACATTTGCCTGCGTTCCCGGGTAACGGAAGGAGACGTCGATAAACTCTATCTCCCCCTTTACCTCCGGCAAATCGACGACATGCGGGGAATCGACAATATCCGGGGCGATCTGGAGCAGCTCGTAAAAGCGGTCAAACCCCGAGAGGCCGTTTTGGAACTGTTCGCCGAAGTTCACCAGTTTTTTTATGGGGTCTAAAAAAGTATTGATATACAACAAAAAGGTGACCAGGTCCACCGTGTCAACCTGGCCTCCCCGGATCAATAAGGAAGCGGCAACCACGACAGCCATGTAGATCAATGAATTAAAAGCGTTGATCCCGCTGTGATACCGCCCCATATAATAGTAGCTGTCCTTCTTGCTCTCCACATACCTGCGGTTATTGTACTGGAATTTCTCCAGTTCCAGGTCTTCGTTGGCAAAAGACTTGACCACCCGGATACCGGAAATACTGTCTTCTATCCC
>JAAYGG010000137.1 GCA_012727895.1 Bacillota bacterium | reverse complement strand
TCCTAAAAATAGACGGTGCAAAAGATCTTGATCTACGGTAATCTGGTATTGAGCCATTCAAATTCCTCCTCTCAGAATTTTGGTTTCTCCAACCTCTATTCTAACTGAGGAATTTGTTAATGGCTCCCCTATTTTTTTAGAAAACCATTTTTACACCATTATATGGACTCAACTTCCTGTCCCAGTCGACAATTGGATGCACCAAGAAACTTGGAGGAGGAGAAGGAATTACAGTGGGGCCTGTGCCGGCCGAGTATAAAAAAGCTGTTCCCGAGGGGCTCAGGGGTGAAATCAAAGAATACTCTTACCCTGTCTGGAACTACCTTAACAGTTCGGGCCAGTTGGTGACCGACCAGGATATCAGCAGTGAAGAAGCAGGAAGAGAAACAGTCCAAGGGGAGCCAATAGAAAAGAAATGCAAGGTTTATTTGCCGGCAGGATATGATGAAAATGACCAGCGGAAATACAATGTGCTCTATCTCCTGCACGGTATAGGCGGAAACCGTAATGAATGGTTGGGCGACAACGGCAAGGTGGACGGGAACTATGTCATCTGCAATATCCTTGATAACCTGATTGCCAACGGCGAGATCGAACCGTTAATTGTTGTTTTCCCGGAAGGGAGGAGTTGTGAGGATTGGGAAAATAGAGCCATGAGCATAGGTCAAATAAACGTACTAGGCTTCTATTACTTTGATTATGAGTTGCGCTATGACCTTATCCCCTTTATCGAAGCCAATTTCAATACCTACGCCAATATAGAGGATGAATCCCCCGCGGCGATTGCGGATAACCGGCAGCACCGGGCAATTGCCGGCCTTTCCATGGGCGGGATGCAGGCTTTGAACCTGACCTTCGGCGGCTACCGGTTCGAGGGCTTTACCCCAACCGTGCCAACACCGGGGATGCAGGATTTATTCGCCTATGTAGGCGCCTTTTCCAATGCCCCGACAACAAGTGCGGGAGAGATTCTGGGCGCCAATATTGCCGCATCGGGGTATGTAACTGATCTGCTCTATCTCACCTGTGGCACCAGCGATGGTACTGCATACAGCAGCTATGAAACGGCTATTAATGGGTTATCAGAGGCCGCAGGGGAGAATCTACACCATTTGTATAAGGTACTAATAAGAGGCGGCCAACATAATTTTGACGTTTGGAATAACGGGGCCTATAATTTCGTCCGGCTTTGCTTCGGGAAATTAGAAGGCTCAGAAAAGACTGTCGTCGAAACAACGCTTAATGAGTTCTAAACCGTTGTGACCGGTACCGGTTTATCGTACCAGCTATGCTGGTAAGTAATCCTTCATAGCTCAGTTGGCAAGTTCTTCATACATCAGTTTCTAGAATAGCATACATTTCCCAATCGACAAGCTTGTTCCGGTTGTTTAAAACATAACCCCTTAGCCATCCTTCATACTTCATCCCTGATTTCAGCATTACTCTTCCGGAAGCGAGGTTTTCAACCTTAACGGCAATTGGTTCATCTGTTTTGCTTTTTATCTCCGGCTCAACCAGTAGCAAAGATATCAGCAAGGAAAGAAACATCCCGGCAAAGGATACCCAGTAGTTCAGTTCGAACCCACTAATACTTGCCATCAGGCTTCCACTCAATGCCCCCAGGATAGCAGCGGAAAAATCCTAGGCGTTTAGCCGGCCAAGGCATTTTTCAAAGGACTTTTGCGCACCGTGCAAGAGCAGCGAATCATAAAGCAGTGCATACTCAGCGCCGCTGCTTGCTGAACGTCCGATCCCTGCCAAGAAAACTGCGGCAGCAAAATGCCAGAAACTAGTGGCATACACCAAGATCAAAAACTCACAGCACCCCATCAAGGCACTTCATGTCTTTGCGAACAACCACTGCCAAAACCGGAGGTGCTCATGAACTACTCTGTGTCATCGAAATAATAGCGCCCGGAGAATGCAAACCGGGCCGAAAGTAAGGACCTCTTTTTCCTCCCCTGCTTCATCCACCAGTTTTGCCTTGGTATACATGATATTGCCGATGAGCCGGTCATCAACTTCAATCACAAATTATGGCATAGCCATTCAAGCATGTAGAGCATGGGATCCGGCTCGTCTGAAGATTTTAGTAGCATTTTTCCCAAATTTACGGTATTCTTTTAATAGGCTATCGGGGTCCCGATGCTTTTCCCTATTGCCAACCGGAGAAGGTAGCATAAATATGCATAGAAAGCTGCTTATGGGAGAAAGGATGCTAAAAATATGAGATGGGCTTTTGTTCTTATCATATTATCAATAATTCTGACCCTGTCGACAGTTGCATGCACCACAGAGAAAAAATCTGGAGGAGGAGAACTCATGAATAATATTACCATAGGACCTGTGCCGGGCGGGTATAAAAAAGCTGTTTCTGAGGAATTCATGGGTGAAATCAGAGAATACTCCTACCCTGTCCGGAACTACATTAACAGTTGGCGCCAGCTGGTGACCGACCAGGATATCAGCAGTGAAGAAGCAGGAAGAGATACAGTCCAAGGGGAGCCAATAGAAAAGAAATGCAAGGTTTATTTGCCGGCAGGATATGATGAAAATGACCAGGAGCGAAAATACAATGTGCTCTATCTCCTGCATGGCGTAGGCGGAAGCCGCTATGAATGGCTATACGGCGGTGGTATAATTGATGATAACTTTGTCATCTGCAATATTCTCGACAACCTGATTGCTAACGGTGAAATCGAACCGTTAATTGTTGTTTTCCCGGAAGGGAGGAGTTGTGAGGATTGGGAGAATACCAACGTTGACTTCTCTAACATGGATAGAATAAACATACTAGGCTTTTATTACTTTGATTACGAGCTGCGCTATGACCTTATCCCCTTTATCGAAGCCAATTTCAATACCTATGCCAATGTGGAGGATAAATCCCCCGCGGCAATTGCGGATAGCCGGAAGCACCGGGCAATTGCCGGCCTTTCCATGGGCGGGATGCAGGCTTTGAACCTGACCTTTGGCGGCTACCGGTTCGATTCCACAAAATACACAAAGACGGTAAGTCCTTTCAGCAACGGCCTTGACAAAACCGTGAGAGCACCGGGGATGCAGGATCTATTTGCCTATGTAGGCGCCTTTTCCAATGCCCCGACCACAAGCGAAGGAAGGCTTCTGGGCGCCAATATTGCCGCATCGGGGTATATAACTGATCTGCTCTACATCACCTGCGGCGACAACGATGGTCTTGCAATCATCAGCTATGAATCGGCTCTTAGCGGGCTGCCGGAAGCCGCAGGGGAGAATCTACACGATTTGTGTCAGGTACTGATAAGAGGCGGCGTCCATGATTTTGGCGTTTGGAATAATGGCGCTTATAATTTCGTCCGGCTTTGCTTCGGGAAAGTAGAAGGCTCACAAAAGACTGTCGTCAAAATAACGCTTAATGAGTTCTAAACCGGTGTGACCGGTACCGGGATAACCGGTACCGGTCACACAGATACCGGTTATACCGATACCGGCTACGCCGTTACCAGCTATGCTGGTACCGGTCACACCGGTAAGTAATCCTTCATAGCTCAGTCGGCAAGTTTTTCTCTAGTTCTTCTAAAGTTTTGGATCTTTCCAGGGCTGAAACCACATTTGCATTAGGCTCCGCGTAAACCATTCTTATATCGGCCTCCCCCAGTTCACTCCGGACTGGAAAGGCCAGTATCTCCTTTTCCAAGGAAAACTGGGCATTAACACCTTCTTTATTACCTCTTGCATCTACCCTTATCCATCTACCTATTTCTTTTAGATAAATCGCATTTAGCCCATGCAAAACCAGCTTCGGATTTTCGTCCGAAAAAACCAATTTTTGATAAGAAAAACCGGCGGGGATGCCCAGAGATCTTAATAACGCTGCTAACAAGTGGGATTTTGCGTAACAGATCCCTTCTCCCTCTCTTAAAACATCAGAGGCTTTACATGTTACGACTTTCCCTTTTATATCAAATGAATGGTGAATCTCGTCTCTTACGAATTCATAAACACGCTTTGCTATTAATACCTCACCATTTAGGCCTTGAACTAAAGAATTTGCACAATCAATTATTTCTTGAGTCCCAAAATCAATAATCTCCGTTGGTTTGAGATACTCGTTAAGATCATCTTTCGCCAATAACAGGCTCGCCAAGCTCATTATAAGTGGCCCTTCCTTTCACCAAGATACCTTTTCCAACTGTGCCTTCCCCAATCTCTATCCACAATTAATTTTTATATATCAGTTTCCAGAATAGCGTACATTTCACAATCCACAAGCT
>JAAYGG010000136.1 GCA_012727895.1 Bacillota bacterium | reverse complement strand
TCTCCCGGAGCATCCCGGCATCCCGGTCTCCAGGCGCCTGCCCCGCGCACGGGCTTTTTCTCTATACTATATAGCGCTCTTTTCTTTCTGTCAAGGTGAAAGGAGCAAACCCGCTTTTCTTTTCCCAGATTTCGTAATAAGATAGTAAAAAATGTCACTGGCCACAAAGGATGTAAGGGTAGGTGTGTTTTAACTGGAGTAATGCGGGATCTCCTTTTCTTCCTCGAAAAACCTCTCAATACCAACCTCTTTTATTCTCTTGTTTTTCCTTATCCATTTTTCTTTCAGATCGTCAGGGAACCCCGTTTTGTCACAGGGAAAATCCTCACATTCATAACAGAAAAGAATATTGCGGTTATGCGTACATTCCGGAACAATGCAATTTGTCTTCAGACAGCGGTCTTCCCGGCAACCATTACACTTAACGTTGGCAAGATACTCCAAAACCTCTTTAAAGTCGCTATATTTCTCAGAAATAGGCCGGGCCCCGGGGGAGCTTTCCAGAAAAGAATCGTAGGAGGTTAGAGCATACAAGAGCTTCTTTGCCGCTTGGTTTATTACCCCGTCTTTCATGGCGTCGCATGTATAGCAGAGTAATCCGCAAGGCGCAATCACTCTTAGTAAATCGTTTTTTTTCATGTCGTACCCCTCTTTCTTGTAGCTATAGATGGCAATTGTCCCGCTTATTATCCAAGCATTCGCATTTCTTAATAGAATCTTAACCGAACATATGTTTCTTGTCAATAATTGAAAAACGGCAAAGGTTACGAAATACCTTTGCCTGATTCAAAAATATTGTTCTATAGGTTCTTCCAAAACTCATCTTCGGATATTTTTAGTTGTTTCTTTAAGATTAGCTTCCATAAATTATAAGGGATTTCTTTATGGACTGCATGACTGATTTTAGTTTGTAACACACTGCCGTCAGCTAAGGTTTTTTCATAGTACCAGTGGTCTGTATTACGAATCAGAACCCAACCGTTTTTCTCACAATATTTTTTAAGATCTCTATATTTAGGCGGCATTATTCTAGCTCCAATAAACTACGGATTTCTTCATCATTGTTACAGAGTAAAATCCGTAAAACATAGGGAAAATGAGAACGCCGGTTGGGGGCATGCAAGAATAATTGTGAACGCTGGATGTAATCTTGAGCATAGAATTTCAAATCGTCAATCAAGGTTTTGATTGCTTCTTCCAATGTGTTGCCATTTACGTATATTTCGAGTTGGTCGAGGGATAAAGTGACCGAATTATCATCTTCAGTAATAACTTCGGGTTTTAAAGAAAAACATGATAAAAGCATTTTTTGAAGGTCAGCACGCAAAATCAGGACTTGCTCGGTCTTTTTTCTATTGATTATTGCCGGTTTAAAAGCATTGAAGACTTGATCATAAAGGGATGAAAAATCATTTCGAGCTTCAGTGAAATTCACTTCAGTTAGCATGGTCATCCTCCTTTCACCCCCTATAATAACATATTATGCACACTCTGTACAGATAGTACATAGAGCACACATATATATATTCCCCAAAAAAGACCAGTATTATTCTGCTGTCATCGTAAACACATGGGTTGGTATGTGTCCCTTCTTTGTTTATTTTTTGTTGAGAATCGCTTTTTATAATAATAAGCAGATCCTTTTTTTATTACCGCGATTTTTGCATGCATTTACGACCTGCTTGTATAAAGGACCGCGCACAAATAAGGATCCCATAACTAACATGAGGAGGCGTTGAGATGTTTGCTTTTCGGAGAAAGAACTTCTTCGTCTACCTGGTATTGATCTTACTGGTTTGCTCTCTTGTTTTAGCAGGGTGTAGAAGCTCCTTACCGCCACAGGATGAAGGCAATGGCAACGGAAACGGTAATGGGGGTGGAGACGAAAACGAAGATAAAGACGAAAATGGAGATGGAGATTTATCATGGCTCCAAGGCACCTGGAGATCCTCTGATCTTGACCCGTCGATAGAATTCACAATCGGGGAGTTAATAGAAAGAGTTCCGAATGAGTTCGTTGAAGGAATGTTCGACTATTACTTTAAAGGAGAAATCAAAAGCCCGTGGCTTGCTGGTGGAGAACGGATAATCACGGAAAAACCAGACTGGCCGGCAAAGAAGGATAAGATCAATGTATTGGAATCCATCAACAGCGAAACTGGCGAGAAAGATACTAGTTTGTTATATGTCTGGGGAGGCCATGATTTGGAAAATAGCAACATTGTACAAGTCGTAGCACCTTTTGAGGGAAAGAAAAATAGCTTCGATGCGTCGGTTGTCATAAAGGATAAGGATGGCGAGACTCTGTACAATTCCTTTGACGAACTCGAAGTTATTAAGTTCACCAAGGTTTCCTCTCCTTGACCGGATGCTTCAGCAGAGATTTAGATAAACAGAAAAGGCAATTGTTCTAATTCGCTTTTATTCATCTATGCAGAAAGCCCGGGCATCCGGGCTTTTTTCCATTTAATCAGTCCGCGCGCGATTAAGCGATGGTTTCCGGGAAAGGGTTTTATAAAACGGTTCTATAAGAATCGGGCCTGCCAGAGAAAGGACAAGCTATAGTCCGTTCCATAGAGATTCCCGCTCTTGTCCCAGAAAGCAACTTTACCGCTGAGTTTGATGATATTGTTGCTGCTGATCTTGAAATTCAAGGCGCCTTCGAGGCTTATTTCTTCACTGTTGTAGTCTTTGCCGGTAGGGTTTTTTTCGTCATTATTCTGGTATGCCAAAACTATGTAGCTTTTGGCAAGATCCGCAAACCAGTCTCTTTCCATAGTAACACGGAGTCTCAGGTTGTTGTTTTGGCGGTTATTTACTTTTTCTTCTACGGCATACTGTAATAAAGCCGTTGTTTTTAATCCAAATTGAGGCAAGGGTTTGGTATAACCGATATTCCACTGGTATCTCGTGGTGCTTGTCAGGGAGTAGTTCTCAAAATATAGGTTGCTGTTCCAACTGCTGCCGTTTATCTTTTGCCAGATCCCCATTTTTATCATGTGTTGTTCCGATTTGCCATACTCTTCTTGTTTTCCGCCTTGATACCCGAGGAGCCAGCCAAAGTCAGGAACGAAAATTCCAGTAACATTCAACTGCAGGCTTTCTCTCCTGCGGGTTCTTGGCGCACTGCCGTTCATATTATTGGCTGAATGGGAATAACCAAAGTTAAGACGTTTTTCATTTGCAAATATTTTGTTTCCCCTGATTGTATACTGGTAGGCCCCGCCTTGAGTGGAGGGCAGCGGTGAGAGGCCGGGAAGAGGGTACGATTCCTGCAGCAAAATGCAGTCGGCATCCCAAAAAACGCCGGCAAGCTCGGCCGCGCCCTGGACCCGGAAGCCCCCGCCCTCTTTTTCCGCCAGGCCGTAAATTATCTCGGAACGGAGAATTCCTTGCGGGTATACGCGGTCATCCTGGAACCCGACTACTGTCGAGTTGTCTTCCGTATGCAGAAGATAGACCTGGTTTCTGGTGGTCCCCCTTTGCCAGCGGTAAATCCCGCCGGTTGTTTCCATTACAGAGAGGCCCAACCCGAAAGAACTTACTGAGGTCCCTTTAAAGACCTGCCATTGCCGGCCCGGGTTTGACGTGCTGCTGGTAATGGCACTGCCCTTGAAATTCAGGCCGAAATATAATAATCCGGATTCAAACGGCAGATTGATGTTGCCGTGTTGGAATGCAAACCACTTATTCTGCCAACCAACAACATATTGATCAAGGTGGAGATAATAACCATAAAAATTGGGTTCAAGAACCACGCCGGGGATGTCCGTAAGGGTGCTTTGTAATTGGAGGGTGAACCGCTGCCCCGGGAATTGCAGGTAAGACGTGAAATTGGTCGTATCGCGGAGCATCTCCAGGGGCAGATACTCGTAACTCAGGGTATTGGTCAGACCAACGTCCCAGCTTACCCTGGGTTTTGCTACATGGACATAAAAATGCCATTGCCGCCTGGTACTGTTGCCCACTGTGTCGGTAACGTCAACCTGCACCCGGTGTTGCCCGGGGGGCAAAGCAACCGGCGGCCGGTAGCGGACCCGCCATCTTTTGGTGGCGCCGATCTCTTGCAGGTCCATCCGTTCGATGATGGCGCCTGCCGTCACGTCGACCCCGTCAAGGCTGATAACAATTGCGTCTTGGTTAATCCCGGAGTCCTCATCGCTTATTTCCACTTCCAGCCAGGGACGGTCCTCGGTTAGGGTCGCGCCGTCCAAAGGCTGGATAATGACCACCCGGGGCGGTTCCAAATCCACAAGAACCGGTGATTCATTGGCCGGCGCTTCATCCTCAGCCCGGACCGGCAAGCCAGGGAAGATGAAGAACATGCCCGTGAAAAGCATTACCCACCAAATTCGCGGTTTTAGGCGGGAATGGTTTTCTTCGATTGCACAGGCGCGCCTGGAAAATTCATTAAACTTCATTACTTGTGACCCGTTGTTTCAATGAAAGCCTCTGGATCTCCAAGACCAAAGCCTTTTGCCCTTTTTTTGTTGTACCTGGCTTTGGAGATCACTTGAGAAGAGGCCGGGCCCACAGAGTTTATGGAGGCAGAGCCTGTATTGCCCGCCGGATTGAAATGGATCGTCATATGCCGGCAGCGCCAGGTCCCTTGAAGTTTGACCATGCTATAGACCATATGGCCCCTGTCGGTTTCGGCCTCATGGGAAAGCTTTTCTGAGGCTTCGATAATGGAAAAAGGTACTACGACATTTGCTCCACTTGTGCCCAATCTGGTAAAAATAACCGTTCCCAACTGCATAGTCAGGGTATAACCCCAACCCCCTTCCTCCGTGGAGGGCTTTCTCCAGGTGAGTTGGTAAGGTGCGTCTTCTTCTAATTCAGTTTTAAGTGTCTCATAGGTTTTATCATATCTATCATTTCCTTCAACAATGGTCAGCGGGTCTTCCGGGGGGTTCTCCTCTAAAAAACCCAGCATGCCTTCGACATCATAAGCTTCTACCGCAGCCTTAAAGGAATTTATACTTTTTTCAATCTCCCGTGTGGTCTCAGTGTCGCCAGACCCGCCCAGGCTGACTTTAAGGTTGCAACCGGCCATTATTAGCAGTATCCCGGAAATCCCGAGGAATAAAAACAGCCGTTTCAAAAGGGTTCTCATGGAAATCTACCTCCTTTTATTCCTCAGCAGGCTCTTTGTCAAAATGGAATCTCCCGAAGCCAAACCCCCGGCGGTAGCTTTTCCAGTAAAATCTCACTGATTCGATGATTTCCTGCCCGGCGGTATTCGTCAACTTAATAGTGATAGTATGCCAGCCGCTGCCCAAATTGGCCGGGAGCAGGTAGTATATGGTGTTGTTTGTTGGGATGACAGGCTCTTCTTCATTGTCATCAACTTTTATTGTTACACTGGTGACTTCGTTCATATCTCCAATGATGGTGGCCAGTACCAATGAGCCGCTGTTGATGTTTACTTCGTCATTGTCTGTGGGTTTGATGAAGATAATCAAGTGCTCCACTTCAACAACTGCCAAAGCTGCAACTCCACTATATACTGGGTCCGAAGCCACGCCATTCTTAGTATTGGTTACTCTACACCTGTACTGGTTGCCATTGTCGGCAAGAGAAAGCACAGGCGTGGTATAACTGCTGCCCGTAGCACCGGTAATATCATTCCAAGTGCTGCCGCCATCCGTTGAGACCTGCCACTGGTAGCTCAGCACCCCGCCTTCGGCAGCATCAGGCGCTTCGGCGACTATGGTGAAGGTAGCGGTTGCGCCGACCGTGGCAGTTGTATCCTGGGGGTGAGCAGAAATGGACGGTTCCGCCACGACACTCAATGTAGCCGGGTTACTATAGACCGGATTTGAACTGATGCCATCCTTGGTATAGATTACTCCACACCTGTACCGGTTGCCATTATTACCAAAGGTAACTGCCGGTGTGGTATAGCTGGCGCTTGTAGCGCCGGTAATATTACTCCAATTGCTGCCGCCATCCGTTGAGACCTGCCATTGATAGCTCAGCACCCCGCCTTCATCAGGCGCTTCAGCGACTACCGTGAAGGTGGGGGTGGCGCCAATTTTAACCGTAGTACTCTGCGGGTGGCTGGTGATAGACGGTCCTACCACTACGCTTAGGGTGGCCGGGTCGCTATAGACCGGATCTGAGGCAACTGTGTTCTTGGTATTGATTACTTTGCACCTGTACTGGTGGCCGTTGCTATCAAAGGTAACCGGTTCTGTGGTGTAGGTGGCGTCAGTAGCGCCGGGAATATCCTCCCAGTCACTGCCATTCGTTGAGATCAAGTCCAGATTAGTGTGTAAATTCCTCAGTTATCAATAAGCTTATCTGATATACGCAATATTGCTTTGATCATTGATTTGTTTTTGCTCTTCTTGCCACTGAAGGTATTCACTCATATCCAG
>JAAYGG010000019.1 GCA_012727895.1 Bacillota bacterium | reverse complement strand
GCGGCAACTATGAAAAAGAAGGCACAAAATCAGTTCAGCAAAAAATCGGCGTAGGCTTCACCGTCCTTGAAGGCACGGTTATGTGCTGGTATAATATTGAACTGACAAAAGAAACCGGTTTAGTTATATACGGAACAGGCGGGGCCTACCGGATCATTTTCGCACTGAGGTGATGGGGATGGGCATAACCATTCAGAACATTGCCGATTTGGCCAAGGTCTCCAAGGGGACCGTTTCCCGGGTGATCAACGGGGCGCCAGGAGTCGGCGCGGAAACGCGAAAACGGATTTTAAAACTCATAGAAGAACTGGATTACCAGCCAAATGCTTCTGCTCAGGGCTTGGCCTCGCGGCGTTCCTACAATATCGGTGTGATCATTCCCCACACGGGAAGTTACTCGATGTCCACCACCTATTGGCCCACACTGCTGACGGCCATTACGGAGAAAGCGGCTTCCCAGGATTATAACGTGCTGCTCTCCACGGCCCGTTCGGAAGAGGATGTGGATTCGGCTTACCGCAGCATTCTCAAGGGAAAGCGGGTTGATGGGCTAATTGTTGGCGCGGAGCAGTTCGGTGAGAAACAACTGGCCAAGCTTCTCTTGAAAGATTTCCCCTTTGTCATGGTGGGAAAAAGCACGGCCTTTTCCCATTATTACGTGGATGTTGACAACGTGGGCGGCGCGCGGCGGATGACTGAGTACCTGATCAGCCTGGGACACCGGAAGATTACGATGTTGGCCGGGCCGGAGATCCTGCCCAGTGTCCAGTCGCGGGTGCGCGGCTTCCAAGAAGCCATGACCAAGGCGCAGTTGGATCCGGGGCGGGTGATCTACACAACTTATCAGGCTGAGGATGCGGAGAAGACGGCTCTGCAGATCTTAAGGGAAGACCCTCCTACGGCGCTGTTTGTGGCTGCGGCGGACCTGGTTCTCGGGGCCCTGGAGGCGGCCCGTAAGTTGAAGATAAGGATTCCGGAGCAGTTGGCGCTGGTTACCTTTGACGACCATCCCTTTTACCCCTATCTTTCCCCGTCGATTACCGCTGTGAAGCAGCCCATTCATGAGTTGGGGCGGGCGGCTGTTGAGATGCTCTTTGCGTTGATGGCGAAGAAACCGGTGGAAAAGAAGGAGATTCTGCCGGTGGAGATTATTGTCCGGGGTTCCAGCCAGCCTGGGGATGCTATGAAATAGGTTTAGGGTGAGTGATGATGGCTCTTTGCCGGATTGCCGGCAGACGCGGCGTGATCAGCTGCGCATGGCGTCGTTGCTCGGTCCGGGCGGTGCTCGATATACATCGAGTATTATCTGCGCTCCGTCCTCCCTCGCGCCTTGCCCTGCTCGCTCGTAACGCCGCTAGCGAGGACTGCGGGCCGGCCTGCCGGCAATCCGGCAAGGGCACTCCCCGGCGCGCTGGGGTTGGGCGCCGGGCCCAGGTCTGATCCGTACCCCAAAACCACTGGGTCAAACCCTCTGATCACAAAACCGTACAGGCGCAAGAAGGAGGCAAAAGCCGGATATAATTTACATTGAGGTGTTAATCTCCGTGAGCCTTTTTTTCCTCCTTTTTCTCCTCGGCGCCCTGGTCCTGCCCGTCCGTTTCCACCTGCACGTGCACGGCAGGGGGAACGTCTTCTTCTTCTTTGTCGAGATGGGCCTCCCGCACTTGTCCTTCCTCAACCGCACCTTCTTTTTGACCTTGGAGCCGCCGGAAAAACCCGGAGCACCCTCCCGGGAGGGGCCGGAAATCAGCAGGAAAGGGGAGTTGCCGGCGGTTCCCGGGTTCTTCCCCGGGTTGCTCCCCGCCGCTTTGAACCGGGTCCACAAGTTGCTGAGCCATTACGGGGTTGGGGGGACCTTTTTTTACCTGCTTTTACCCGCCGGCTACCGGCGGTGGTTATCCGTGGCGCAGCACCTGGAGAAACGGGGGCGGTTTTCCCGTTTCAACTGGGCGACAATCATCGGGTGCAATGACGCCGCCCTGACCGGGGTCGCCACCGGCCTCCTCTGGGGGGTAAAAGAATCACTCCTCCGGTTTTTCCTGGGTGATTACAGGTTTGGCCCGCAGGGGCCGCGCATCGTCATCCTGCCCCGGTTCAAAACGCCGGGCTGGGAGACCAGGCTGGACTGTATATTTGCCGTCCAGGTGGGACATATTATCCTTGCCGGTGTGAAAGGTTTTATCTACAGCATGATGGGGGGCGAAGAACATGGCGGACCACCCGATTGAAGGGTTGATGAAAACGGCCATGGAAAGCATAAAAGATATGGTTGATGTCAATACCATCCTCGGCGACCCGGTGGAGACCCCGAACGGCGATGTCATAATCCCTGTTTCCCGTGTTTCTTTTGGTTTTGCCGCCGGCGGCAGCGAGTTTGAGAGTATGCGCCGGACCGGGGAGCGAAGGGCGGGGGACGGTGAAGCGGAGAAGATGCCCTTTGGCGGCGGCAGCGGCGCCGGGATAACCGTAAGCCCCGTGGCCTTTTTGGTGGTAGGGAAGGAACAGCCGCGCCTGTTGCCGGTGGACGGCAATGTGCTGGCCGACCGGATTATTGACCTGGCCCCGCAGTTATTGGGGAAAGTCCAAAACCTCTTTGGCCGGAACAACAAGAACCAGGAAGAAACGGCGACACCTGCCCTTTCCCAACCGGCGCTTACCTAGATTGGCGGTGAAAAAAATTGCGGGCGGAAGTCATCCCTGATCTGTGTATCGCTTGCGGGCTGTGTATAGAGATCTGCCCGGAGGTCTTCTCCTGGAGCGAGGAGGAGAAGGCGGAAGCCAAAGCCGGGGAGGTCCCTGCCGAACTCGAGGAAAAGGTGGAAGAAGCAGCGGAGAATTGTCCTACGGATGCCATAGAGACCGGCTGAAGGCCGGTCTTATTCTATTTCCACCACGTAGAAGGGGAGGGAGCGCAGGGGGTCGGGGAGGATAAAACCGTCGCCGCCGGCGGTAATGACCTGGAAGTAATAGACCAACCGTTGGCCGCTGCGGAAAAAAGAACCGGGAATCTCAGCGGTAAAGCCCTCCCCGTCAAAGACCATGGGGACCACGGCGGTTTTTTCCTCTTGGAGTAACCGGTAGCAAAGGGAAATCTCCTTGATTTCCCCGGGGTTCCGGAGAGTAACGATTACCGGCAACGAACCATACTCCTGCCCCGTCCCGCGGGAGACCTTCTCCGGCGGGTGGTGGATGAGGTAGGGGATTTCCCTGGCCGGATTCTGCCATCTGGGCAGCAGCGGGGCCTCCGGGCTCCCGCAGGTGGCAGTGGCGCCTTCACTGTCAAGGGCAGTGATGTAATAGGCGGTAATTCTCTCCGCGGCGGTCGCGGGTGGAGGCAGCTCACACCGGTAAAGTCCGGGGCCGGCCGGGTCCATCGGCGCTTGCCGGTAGTCGCCGGCCTCTCCGGTCCGGTAGTGCAGGGTTACACCGGTTAGCGGCTGGACTCCGGTGACTGTGGCCTGGATAATCTGGGGCGCGCCGGGTTCCAGCACTGCCGGGCTGTGGGCGATCAGGGGGGCGACGGGCCTGACAGTCAATGCGGAAACAAACCAGTCGCCTCCCTTTTGGCCGGAGAATTCCACCGCCAAGTACTCCCCTTCCTTGATGGCAACTGTTTCCACCAGATCGACCCTTTTCCCGGCGGGAACCACCAAGTTTTCTGTGAGCACCCTCCCGTTCAGGCTTATGCGGAAGGGGCCGTGGGCCAGGGGATTGGAGGTTTGGTCGTACAAGCTTAAACGGATTTGATAGGTTCCGGGGAGGAGATCCACCCGGAAGACGGCGGGCTTGCGCCCCCAGACCAGATCGTTGAATAATTGCAGCCCATAGCTGCCGGCATCCTTCCCGGTGACCAGGTCCTTCTCGCTCATCCGGGCGGGGGCGGGGGGAACCCCGTGCAGATCCCCCGTGGCCAACCAGCCGAACCCCTCATCCATACTGTATTCGGTCTTTGGCCCGACAAAGTAGAACCTTTTTTCCAGGCCACTATTGCCGGATCTCCGGGCGCCCGGCAGGAGGGAGCCAAAGTCAAAACCCAGCAGGAAGAGGCCCTGGCGCTGGTGCTCGCGGATGAGGGCGTCGATCCTTCTCTCCTCTTCCAACAGGAAGAAGAGTTTATCCCGCCAGTGGCCGAATTCGCCCGGGCCGGTGACCATCCGGCGGAAATAAAGGTTGGCGGTGATGGCGGTTATTTCCCGCCAGAACTTCCCGGACTCTTGCAGGAGGTCCCGGGCAAGAAGGAGTTGGGCGAAGTCGCCGGTTTCGTAAAAAAGGGTCAAGGCCACCGCAGACCGGATTTTTGCCGCGTGGTACCGGGCAAAATTGGCCAGCACTGTGAAGTCCCGCAGGGTGCTGTCGTCCTCGCAGATCTCGCCCTGTGCAATCTCCCGGTTTGTCAGATGCCATGGGGAGGGGTCGTTCCCCCGGCAGAGGGCAATCTTCTCCAGGAGATGGTTGCCCAGTTCATCCAAGTATTGCGCCACATCCTCCGGGGTTACCTGGCTGCCGGTCTTCCCGTCCAGGTAATTCCGGACGTACTGGCTGATACTGCTGAAGAACTCCGGAACCCCCGGCGGGGTTTGCAAGTAGTAGTCTAATAGGCCGCCGGTGTCGATCTCCGGCCAGAGCAGGTTTTGGTCCGCGCCGGCATGGGCGGTAACGTAAAGGGAGATGATTTTCCCGGCGATACTGTAAAGCTCGGCCAAATCCACCCCGGCCGCGCCAAACCTCCGGTTGAACTCCCGGAGCCAGATTTTCCCGGATGTATGCGGGTTGTAACAGAGGCGGCCGAAGAGCAGGTAGAAATACCAATAGCGTTCAAATTCCCAGGTATAGTAGGTCCGGCCATACCTCAGGAGCGGCCAGTCCCTCCGGTCGTACCCCGCGTCTTTCCAGGCCAGGGGAGGAGCGACGGCGCAACCGCCGGAACCGGCAGAAGTAAAGCTGAGGACGAAGCGGCGGGCCAGTTCCGGGTCGCCCCAGAGCAGCACCCGGTGGGAAGCGGTCCATAACTCGTGGACCAGGGGGAGGGGGACGTCCCCGGGCACAGAATCGCCGTACCCGGCTTCCGCCGGTGTTTTCGCCGGGTAACAGGGAAAGGTGAAAAAGACCCCCTGGTATTTTGCGGAGAGCGTCAGGGGGACCCCCTCCCGGCGGAGGGCGGCCACCGCCTCCGGGGAAAACCCTTCCGCCTCCAGGATTAACCCGGCTTTCCGCGGGTCTTCCTTGAGTACGCGTATGTAGGTTCTGAGAAGAAAATCCACCTGCCGTTCCACCTGCGTTGTGCCAGCGCCTTTCCAGCGGAGATAGATCCCGTCCATCTCCGGGCAGTGGGCGAGGAGTTCCTTGAGGGCGGTATAGGTATAAGGGATGATATTCTCCTGGCTCAGGCCGGTAACGGGAACGGGCGGGAAGGAAAGGTCCTCCGCGGGCAGACCCTGTTCCAGGCCGAGGATGAAGTCGATCCCGTGCCGGCGGGCGGCTCGCGCAATGCCCTGGAGGAAGCGGAGGTTTTTCTCCTTGACTGCCGGCGGGGCATCCATTGCCCGGATCTCCGGGAATTCCGGGGCGTCCAGGAAATAGGGGAAGGGTTGGGTAGGGATTTTACCGGCAGTGGTGAGCAGGAGCCGGAACCGGTTGAACCTTGTCCTGATCAGGAAGGAAAAATACCGCTCCCAGTAGGCCGGGTTAAAAGAGGTTTGTTGCGGGCGCCGGAAATTATGGAAGATGAAAACCTCCCGGATGGGGAGGAAGGGTTTTTCCGTCACCGGTGTTGTCAATTCATTCAGCGGCTGGGAGTCAATGCGTTCCGCCAACTCGTAAAGGGCATAGTTTAACCCCCTGGTATCGGCGGCGCAGACAATCACCGCCGGCGGGTCGTTGTCATTGCTTGCCAGTTCCTGAATGGTGAAGGCTTCTTCTCCGGGTAAAAGCTCTATCCGCCTTTGCGCGGCGAGTTTTTGCAGGAAAGGACTTTCACCCAGGGTTCCGATA
The DNA here is from genome assembly GCA_012727895.1 of Bacillota bacterium. Classification (GTDB taxonomy): domain Bacteria; phylum Bacillota; class UBA4882; order UBA10575; family UBA10575; genus JAAYGG01. Next base: position 5,559 of record JAAYGG010000019.1, on the reverse strand, counting down.
AAAAAATCGGCCGGCGCTTCCTGCGGGGAGAAGATCATCTCCACAGTCACACCCTGCCGCATGAAACTCTCTTTCACTTGTTCCAGGGCGATATTGGTGCTCTCTTCCGGTTGCTCCCGGTTGACAAAACGCATAATAATCCCCATGCTCTAACCCCTCTTTTGTTGCGGCGCCCGTAAATTTGTCCTGAGGCAAGAACCGGACTGGTTGTTATTTTCGCTTAAAATGGAGTTTTTCCTCTTTCTTTCGGGGAATTTACACCGGGCCGGCCCACTGCTTGTTCTATTTCTCCTGCTTATCCCATATATTAAGGAAGGAAAAGCCGGACATGGGCCGGCATAAGCGGCAAAAGAAGGGGAAGTGACCGGTGATCCGGATCCGCATTCACCCGCTTTTTCTCTTAATCCTTTTTATTTCCGGGGTAACCGGCTGGTACCGCAGTATGGCCCTGGTTTTTTTATCCGTCCTCCTCCATGAAGTGGCGCATATCCTGACCGCCTTTGGTTTCGGGTACCGGGCGACCGCTGTGGAACTATTCCCCTTTGGGGGCGTGGCCCGGCTGGATTATTCCCTTTTTAACGATCCCTGGGCGGAAGCCATCACCGCCCTGGCCGGGCCGGCCCAGAGCGGGGTCCTTGCCCTGCTGGCTAAAGTGATGGAGGGCTGGTCCGGTTCCCTGCCGGTTTGCGGGGATCTTTTCCGGATCAACCTGGGTTTGGCCTTTTTTAACTTGCTCCCCCTCTTTCCGTTGGACGGGGGAAGGGTTCTCCGGGCGTTTTTAGCGGCTGCGCGGGGTTATGCCGTGGCCACCCGGCGGGCGGTGCGGTTGACCAGGTACACGGTGGCTATTGCCATCCCGCTTTCCCTTTTTTTGGTAAAAAGGACACCCGTCCCCTTTTACCTCCCTTTCCTCCTGGTCTTTTTGTACGTGGCCGCCCGCAAAGAGAATTTTTTCTACGCCTACTGGCGGCAGAAAGAACGGAAACTACAGGCCTTGAAGGAGAAGGGCCTGCTGCCGGCGAGGGTCTGGCTGCTCGACGCCAAACGCCGCCCCGGCGAGGTGCTCCCCTTTTTGCGGGGTAAGGATTATCACCTTTTTTTATTGCGCGACCGGGAAGGGCGGATCTTTGGCCTCTTCAAAGAGGAGGAATTATCCCCGCTTTCCGGGGAGAATTTATCTTTAAGTTTTTACCGGTTATGGCGGGAGAGAAAAGGAGGAAAAGGAGGAAAAGGAGATCCATTCTTTCTGTCGAAAAAAGTAGAGAATCCGTAGGCAGTGGGTAGGACGATGCCTGTTTAAACGGTGGCAAACTTTGCCGTTAATACTAGGAAAAAACTGACAAAGGAGACGCATTAATGTATAATGCCTATGAACCTCTTTTTGACAGGGTGAGAAAACCCGGCAGGTATACCGGGGGAGAGCTCAATGCCGTGGTCAAGGATTGGGAGAAGGCAAAGGTCCGGGTGGCCCTGGCCTTCCCCGACCTTTACGAAGTCGGCCTCTCCCACCTCGGTCTGCGCCTGCTTTACCATAGAATCAACGATCAGGAAGGGTTTCTGGCCGAACGGGTCTACGCCCCGGCTGAGGATATGGAGGAAGAGCTCCGCGCGGCGGGGCTGCCCCTCTTTTCCCTGGAAACCCGGCGCAGCCTGGCCGCCTTTGATCTCCTCGGCTTCAGCCTCCAATACGAGCTGAGCTATGTTAATATTTTGAACATGATGGCCCTGGCCGGGATCCCCCTGCGCCGGGAGGAGAGGGACGCGGCCGGGACGGGGTTCCCCCTGGTCGCCGGGGGCGGTCCCGGCAGTTTCAACCCGGAACCGCTGGCGGAGTTCTTCGACTTCTTCCTTCTGGGCGACGGGGAGGATGCTATCCTCGAGATCCTGGCGGTTATGGCGGCAGCGAAAGAAAAGGGGAAATCCCGGGCGGAACTGAAAAAAGACCTTATGGCCGTACCCGGGGTCTACCTTCCCGAGTTTTACCGGGTGGAGTATCTCCCCTCCGGGGCGGTGGCCGTCATCACCCCGGAAAGCGGCGCGCCGCCGGTCATCCAGAAGCGGGTGATCCCCGACCTTGACCGGGCTTATCTTCCTGAGAAAGATCTCGTGCCGTGGCTGGAGATCGTCCACGACCGGCTGGCGCTGGAGATCATGCGTGGCTGTACCAGGGGCTGCCGGTTTTGCCAGGCGGGAATGATTTACCGGCCGGTCCGCGAGCGCACGGGGAAGCTCATCGAAGGGCACCTGGCGAAGCTGCTGGAGAATACCGGCTACGAAGAACTCTCCCTTACCTCGCTGAGCAGCGCGGATCATAGCGAGATCGCGGAACTGGCCGGGCGGCTGGTCGCCTGTTACACACCGGAGGTTGCCATTTCCCTGCCTTCGTTGCGCCTGGATGCCTTCTCACCGGAACTCGCCGCCCGCCTGCAGGGGGGGAAGAAAAGCACCTTGACGGTGGCCCCGGAGGCGGGGACCGACCGGTTGCGCCGGGTAATCAATAAGAACCTTACGGACGAAGAGATTATTGCCATGGCCCGGACAGCCTTTGGTGGCGGTTGGCAGCGGCTGAAACTTTATTTCATGATCGGCCTGCCCACCGAGGACCAGGAGGATCTGGAAGGGATTGTGGCCCTGGCGCGCCGGGTCTACGAGATCGGCCGGGAGTTTCACGGGGGCCGGGCGCGGGTCACAGTCAGTGTGGCGAATTTCGTTCCCAAGCCCCATACGCCCTTTCAATGGCGTCCCCAGGCCGGGCTCGAGGAGATCCGGGAGAAACAGGAGTTCCTCCGGCGCCGCCTGGCAGGGGCCGGAAGAGGGCTGGCCTTCTCCTGGCACGAGGCGGAACTGAGTTTTCTGGAAGGGGTTTTTGCCCGCGGCGACCGGCGGTTGGGCGCGGTCCTGGCCGAAGCCTTCCGGTTAGGCTGCCGGTTCGACGCCTGGCCGGATAAGTTCCGGTGGGACCTGTGGCAGGAGGCCTTTGCCGCCACCGGGCTGGACCCGGCGTTTTATACCACCCGTCCCCGGCCGCGGGAGGAGGTTCTTCCCTGGTCCCATCTGAGCGCCGGGTTGAGCACGGATTTTCTCTGGGAGGAGAACCGCCGGGCGGAAGAGGGGATTCCCACCCCTGACTGCCGCGATCGCCACTGCACCGGGTGCGGGGTTTGCATGGTCTTTGACCTCCCGTTCCCGCCGGCAAAAAGGACCCGGGCGGGAGGTGGAAAGGATGCCTAAGTACCGGTTGCGTTATGCCAAATTTGGCCCAGCCCGCTTTGCCTCCCACCTGGATCTGGGACGGGCCCTGGGGCGCGCCCTGCGCCGGGCAGGGCTGCCGGTGGCGTATTCCCAAGGCTTTCATCCCCTCCCGAAAATGGCCTTCGGGCCCCCTCTTCCCGTGGGCGTGGAGAGTGAAGCGGAGTTTGTGGATATCACTTTCACGGAAGAACTGGCGGCCGGGGAAATCTCCCGGCGGCTGAATGCCGCTCTGCCAAAGGGCCTGGCGGTCACGGGAGTATTGAAGCTGCCGCCCAAGGCCCCGTCTTTGATGAGTTTGATTGACCGGTTTACCTATGTTTTTCTCTTTACTTTTTCCCCGGAGGATACCGGCGCGTGGGAGAAGGAGAAGACCGGCGCCTTTCTCGCGGACTTATGGCAAAAAGAAGAACTGCCGGTGGTGCGGAAGAAAAAAGACGGAAAACAGGGCGGTGAAAAAAGGGTTAATCTTCGTCCCTTTTGGTATGATTATAATTTTTCCTTTATTGAACAGGGCTTGCTCCAGGTTGCAATCGATGTGGCCTATGGGCCGCGGGGGACCATGCGCCCCGATGAATTGCTGCCGTTTTTCCCTCCCGCGTGGCGGCTGCAGAAGGTCATCCGGGCGCAGGCCTGGAGTAGGGGGGAACCCGTTCTCCCCGTTGCTGTTCATAGGGGGCAGACAGAGGGAGTTTAGAAAGGATGGGCAAAGAATTCTTGATTAATGCCGGTCTCAGCGAGACGCGGATGGCCGTGTTGGAAGAGAAGAGACTGGTGGAGATTATTATCGAGCGCTTCCATGCTTCCCGCCTGGTGGGGAATATTTACCGGGGAAAGGTCGAAAATGTCCTCCCCGGCATGGAGGCGGCTTTTGTTGATATCGGCATGGAAAAGAACGCTTTTTTGTACGTGGATGACCTGCAGGTTTATAAAGGGCAGGACGTGGAGGTCAACGGCCCGGCGCCCCCCATCAACAAGCTCCTCCGCGAGGGACAGGAGATCATTGTCCAGGTGGTTAAGGAGCCGATGGGGAGTAAAGGGGCGCGGGTGGTGACAAACCTGACCCTCCCCGGGCGGTACTTTGTTTTAATGCCCTCCGTTAATTACATCGGGATCTCCCGCCGGATCGAGGATGAGGACGAACGGGAACGCCTGCGGGCGCTGGCTCAGAAACTGCAGCCGCGGGGGATGGGGTTGATTGTCCGGACAGCCGCCGAGGGGGTCGAGGAGAAGGAGTTGCGGGCGGACAGGGATTATCTATTGAACCTCTGGCAGAAGATCCGGAAAAAAGCCAAGAAAGGGCCGGTTCCCGCCCTGCTCTACCATGACCACGACCTGTTGCACCGGATGTTGCGGGACCTCTTCACTGAAGATATCGAGCGGTTGATTATTGATGAAGAGTCCGCCTATAAAAAGGCCCTGGAGTTTTTGAACAGTATGAACCCGCGTTTGAAGAGCCGGGTGGAGTTGTACCGGGGGAGCTTTCCTTTGTTTGATTATTACGGCATAGAACACCAGATTAAAGAGGCGTTACAGAACAAGGTCTGGTTGCCGTCCGGGGCCTACCTCGTTTTTGACCAGGGCGAAGCCTTGACGATGATTGATGTCAATACCGGGAAGTTTACCGGCTCCACGAACCTGGAGGATACGGTTTTAGCCACCAACCTGGAGGCGGCGGAGGAGATCGCCCGCCAGATCCGCCTGCGGAACCTGGGCGGGATCATTATTATCGACTTTATTGATATGGGCAGTGAGAAAAACCGGCGGCAGGTTGCGGAGGTGCTTGCCAGGGAGTTGGCGAAAGACAAACAAAAATCAAACATCCTCGGTTTTACCAGCCTCGGCCTTTTGGAGATGACCAGGAAAAAAATCCGCCCCAGCCTCCGTGAACAACTGCAGCAAGCCTGCACCTGTTGTAATGGCACGGGCTACCACTCTTCCCTGGAAACGCAAGCGGCTGCGGCCGAGCGCCGGATTATCCAGTTGGCGGCGGAAAGCGGGAGAAACCAGGCCTTGCTGGTGGGGGTAAACCCCGCGGTGGCCTCCTTGCTAATTGGGCCGGGCGGCTGCCACCTGGAGGCCCTGGAGAAGATGACCGGGAAGGCAATTTTCATCAGGGGCCAGGAAGATCTCTCCACGGAGAATGTGAAGGTCCTGGCGGTGGGCGAGTTGTCCACGGTGGAAAAGGCGGCGCTCCCGGTGAGCGAGGGCCAGATCTTGACGGTCAAGGTTTTGGAGGCCCATGCCAACAACCCGGCTGACGGGATTGCCCGCATCGAAGGGTACGTCCTTGATATCGAGGACGGCGGC
>JAAYGG010000018.1 GCA_012727895.1 Bacillota bacterium | reverse complement strand
TGACCCTCCAGAAAAATCCCGCTTCCTCCTTTTTTGGGGATCCCCTTTCGAGTCTAAGCAGCTTTTTCCTCCTTAGCGGACAGAAATTGTGAGAAATCTTCGGTCATTTTATGTGGGAAAAAACAGTACTGTATATTTCACGCTCATCCAATAGCTCTAGTAATTCTAATTCCCAAATTAATGAGGAGACCAGTGAGATTATAGCAACTGAAAATAATAGCCCTGGGTCACAATCTGACGGAAGGCGTTTAACCAGGGCAGATTTTAATTTTCTTAGAAAAGGTCAGCCTGTTTCTTATGTAATCGAAAAACTAGGTCAAAACTTTCGGGATGTAGGATCTGGTTTTCATATTCTTGTTTACGAATATGATAAGGGACATGCAACTTTAAGTTTTGGCTTAAAAAATGAACTGACAAGAGTCGTCTTTGTTGAAGGGGAAACCAAAGAATATTTCTCTTTCATGACAATTCATGATTCTACAGAGATTTATGAGGTGATTACAAATTTTAAAATGGTCTTAACGGGCCAAAAAGACGCCAAAGAAATACTCAGTCCTTCAGGATTGGTGATTATTCGAAATTTTCCCAGTGGAGGGTTTGGGGTAAGAGGAAAGAATGTCAGGAATTATTATTCTTTGGGATTACTACCTGTAGATTTTATATTTCCTGTTAAAGGGGAAATTGCCATAGATCCCGCAGAGTTGTTTATGGGGACACGCAAAAGAAACCTAGCCAATTTACCCTTGACTACAGTCGAAGGGGTTTTGTTTGAGTTTAAAAATGAAGGTGAGCCTCCCACATCAGAAGTGATTGAGTTATGTGCACAAATAGGCATTGAGGATCTTCTTGATGAAAGCCCCAGGGTAATCCAGCTAAACGATAAGGAGGTTGTTTTAACCGAATCTGTTGTAACTAATGGCATACCGCTAGGCGCATGGGCTGTTTTTGAAAGAATAGATAACAAGTACCTATTACGGGCAATAATTGATCTGCGGTAGAGTTTTACTCAGGAAAGGCACTTTTAGGAACTGGTAATATAAATCTTGATGCGGGAGTTTTTCAAAAAATTAGAGAATAATCATGTGAAAGCAAAAAATGGAGGACTTGTTGAATGCTAAGAGTATTGTTGGGGTTAGCATTCCTGGCAATATCGAAGTCTGAATTTAATGGCTCAAAGCCTATGTTAATCCAGGTAGGTGTTTTAGGAAGTGCGTGCCATAACCAGATATATGCTTTATAGTGTTTTATGTTTAGGGACACTCTTTTTCATTTTAGAACAGATACCTATTAAGCGGGTTGTTGTTATTGATGATATTAATAATTTCCCGGCTATTGTCTGTAGAAGAGCTCATTCTACAGGTCCACCTTGGGCATTAATGCAAGATAAAGAAGGTGTATACAGCAGAACAAAACTGGTTATTTTAGAAGGTAAAACTCCGGAAGAACTAATAGACACGTTTTTTGTTGATGCCATCAATTATTTCATTATAAAAGGGGAAATTACCGGGGAAAAAGAGCATGAATACGGTGAACCCGGTAAAAAATATGATGTCATATATTCCGAGGACTGGGATATAATTTATCCTGTTGATCGAGGAAATTCCTTGAGGTTATTTGCTTCCAAAAAGCATCTTAGCATCTTTGATTTCCGGTGGTTTAAAACGCACAATATGTAAAAACAGCTGTATAATGCCATTGCAATATCATTTGGGAAAACCCTAATAGTTGTTCCTTTTGGCATTCCTATTTTTGGATTAGGTATTGCAGGTATTGCGCTAATGGATATTTTGATTACAGTGGTATTTCTTTTCATACCTTCAAACAGGGCAAAAAAATGCACCGGATGGAATTATGGTGTTGCATACATGGTTGAAGGCAATGAAAGTAAAGGAAATCTGGTATCTTCATAAATTGATTTATATCTTTCTATAACTCTGGACAGGCTGAGATCGGCCAGAGAGAAACAAGGGGAGACGCAGCACATGTCCGTGAAACCGCTATACCTTTGGTATAAAAAACCTGCGGAGGCTTGGGAAGAAGCCTTACCGCTGGGGAACGGCCGTTTGGGGATGATGGTTTTCGGCCGGTTCTTGACGGAACGCCTCCAACTCAACGAGGACAGTGTCTGGTACGGGGGTCCAGCTGACCGGAACAACCCTGATGCCCTTAAGTACCTGCCGGAAATCCGGCGTCTCATTTTTGCCGGGGAGATCCACAAAGCAGAAAGGCTGGCCTTGCTGGCCCTGGCGGGGATACCGGAAAGCCAACGTCCTTATCAACCCCTTGGCGATTTGTGGCTGCATTTTTACGGCCACGGCAAAAAAGACGAAAAAATAGAAAATTACCACCGGGAACTGGATTTAAACACCGCCACTGTCCGGGTCTCGTATACCTATAATAATGTCACTTTCCGCCGGGAACTTTTTGCTAGTACTCCCGATAGGGTATTAGTAATCCGGCTTTCCGCCGACCGGCCGGGGCGGATTGGTTTTTATGCCGTGCTAAACAGAGGTAAGTATTATGAACATACCAAACCCTTGGGCTCCGATACCCTGGTGATGAGGGGCAACTGCGGGGGCGGCGGCGTTGCTTTTCGCGCTGCTCTTCGCGCCGTTCCGGAAGGGGGAAGGGTTTATACCATTGGTGAAAACCTCATTGTCGAAGGAGCCGATGCCGTTACCTTGCTCGTGGCCGGGGAAACCAGCTACCGGCATAAGAATCCGGAACAAGCCTGCCTGCGGGTTTTAGCCGCGGCTGCTGGCAAGCCGTATGAAGTTTTGTACCGGCGGCATCGCCAAGACTACCAGTCCTTTTTCCACCGGGTGGAGTTGGAATTGACGGGGCGAACCGTTCGGGCCAGCCCAGAGACCAGGCTGGAAGCCGGACAGAAGGCTGGACCAGAGATAAAGTTAGAGGCCGGATCGGAGGCTGGGTCAGAGACCGGGCAAGAGACCGGACAAGATATAGGACAGGATACCGGATCAGGGCCCAGGCAAGAGACCGGATTAGAAACCAGGCCGGAGACCCTGCCCACGGACGAAAGACTGAAAAGAATAAAAAAAGGCGCCGACGACCCAGGTCTGGTCGAACTCTACTTCCAATTCGGCCGGTACCTTTTGCTCAGTTGCAGCAGGCCGGGCTCCTTACCCGCCAACCTTCAGGGCCTCTGGAACCAGGAGATGTTACCGCCGTGGGAGAGCAAATACACGATTAATATCAATACCCAGATGAACTACTGGCCGGCGGAAACCTGTAACCTTCCCGAGTGTCACCGGCCGCTTTTGGAGCATATTGAACGCATGCGCGGGCCCGGCCGCCGTACCGCCAGAGTGATGTACGGGTGCCGTGGTTTTGTCGCCCACCACAACACGGACATCTGGGGTGATACCGCCCCCCAGGATCTTTACCCGCCGGCATCCTTTTGGCCTATGGGAGCGGCCTGGCTCTGCCTGCACCTGTGGGAGCATTACCATTTCAGCGGGGACCGGAAATTTTTAAAAAAAGTCTACCCGGTGATGAAAGAAGCGGCCGGATTCTTCCTGGATTTCCTCGTTCCCGATCCCCGGGGCCGCCTGGTAACCTGTCCCTCGGTCTCCCCGGAGAATACTTACATCCTGCCCACCGGTGAAAGGGGATCTCTTTGCGCGGGCCCGGCCATGGACAGCCAAATTATCCATACCCTTTTTACCCACTGCATCAAGGCAGCGGAAATCCTGGGGTTAGACCTCGTCTTCCGTGAGAAACTACGGGCTTGCCTCCCCCGCCTGCCCCAGCCGGAGATTGGCAGGGACGGGCGCCTCCTGGAGTGGGCGGAAGATTATGAAGAAGCCGAACCGGGCCACCGCCATATCTCTCATTTATTTGCCCTGCACCCGGGGGATCTGATCAGCCCTCGGCACACCCCTGAACTGGCGGCGGCGGCCAGAAAAACCCTGGAAACAAGGTTGGCCCATGGCAGCGGGCATACCGGCTGGAGCCGGGCCTGGATCATTAATTTCTGGGCCCGCCTTGGCGACGGGGAAAAAGCCGGCGCCAACCTTATGGAACTACTGAAAAACTCCACCCTGCCCAATCTCTTCAATACCCATCCCCCGTTTCAGATTGACGGCAATTTCGGAGCTACAGCCGGGATCGCCGAGATGCTGCTCCAGAGCCATACCGGTGAAATCACCCTTTTGCCTGCTCTTCCGGAAAACTGGCCAAAAGGCCATGTAAAAGGCCTCCGGGCCCGGGGCGGGTATGAAGTTGATATATGGTGGGAAGACGGCCGGTTACAACAGGCGGTAATCCGTTCCCGTTTTTCCCAGACCTGCCGGCTCCGGGCGGGCGCCGTCGTGACACTAACCGATAATATTGGGGAAAGGATCACCTTTGCCCCCGCCGGGCCTGGAGTTATTTCCTTCCCGGTGGAAGCGGGGGAGCGTTATTATATCCAAACAATTGATTGATCTTTACCCGCTGACGTTTTTCTGCCGGATGTGAGAATGCCGGACTTGGAAAAAAGGCGGGAATAAGGCATCCCGCCACGTCTTTAATTGCTCTTGCAAACAGAAAAATTAAAAGGAGAGGACAAAGTGAAAAGATCGTTCGTAAAAAGTCTCTTTGTGATCTTGTTTCTCCTGGCCTGTATGGCCGCAAGCGTTCCCGCTGTCGAGGTTGCTCTCACTCCGGTAGCGGAAGCCTCTGTGCGTAATGGCGGCAACAATGCTCCCGCTTCCCCCGCCGGGTGTGAAGATGGGCATTGGGTTGGTACCTGGGCTGCCTCACAGCAACTGGTGGAACCGCATAACATGCCCCCCAAGCCGGGGCTGGCCAATAACACCCTCCGCCAGGTGGTGCGCGTTTCCATTGGCGGCGAACGGATCAGGTTAAAGCTTTCGAATGAATACGGTAATGCGCCCCTGGAGATCAAGGCCGTGCATTTGGCCCAGTCGGATGGGTTGTACCGGATCAAACCCGAAACAGGCATAATGGTAACTTTCAACGGGAGCCCATCGGTGACCTTACCCCCCGGGCAGACGGCAGTTTCCGATCCAATGGACTATGCCTTGCCCAGCCTGACAAGGATGGCGATTACGATTCACTTTGGCGAAGTACCGACCGCCATCACCGGCCACCCGGGCTCGCGCTCCACATCATATATCTCTACCAACACCGCCGTTGATTCAGTGCGGATGCCCGCACCGGCGGTAACAAACCGTTGGTATATTATTTCCGGGATCGATGTTTGCACCAGCAATCCAAAAGCGGCAGCCGTGGTTACGCTGGGAGATTCGATTACTGACGGCCTGGGTTCAATCCCCAACCAGGATAACCGTTGGCCTGATATTCTTGCCGGGCGGTTACAGGCGGATGAGGTCACGGCCCATATCGCCGTGCTGAACCATGGTATCGGTGGCAATGCCGTCATCTCGGGCGGGTTGGGGCCCACGGTATATAGGAGATTCAAGCGGGATGTCTTGGAGCAAAGCGGGGTCCGTTACCTGATCATTCTTGCCGGTGTCAATGATATCGGGGGAAGCCATTCCCCAAACATTGCCCAGCAGTTGATCAGGGCTTACGAGAGGTTTGTGGAGCAGGCCCATGAGCATAATATCTATGTTTATGCGGGAACCATCTTGCCTTTTGGCGGGTCGCAATACGACAATCCCCTCAGGGAAGAGGCGCGCAAGGCCGTAAACAACTGGATCAGGACGAGCGGTGTCTTTGATGCAGTGATTGATTTTGATTTGGCGCTCAGGGACCCGGACTACCCGGACCTGCTGGACCCTGCTTACGACAGCGGTGATCACCTGCATCCCAATGCCGCCGGGTACCAGCGCATGGGAGAGGTGATTGATTTAACCCTTTTCACCAGATAAAGGTGGGATTTGCGGAATACCGGTTTGCCTTGTCTACACCATGGGCGCGTACGTGTTCCGGTCTTATTTATCTGTACCGGTATGGACGGGGCGCAACGCAAAAAAAAGATCCCCGGGGAAGATTCCAAATCTATCCGGGGATCTTTTTTTCTTATTTCACTTGCGAACTCTTAACTTCGAAGCCCAGGGCGGCGATGGCCTTTTCCGCGTCTGCCACTGATACTTTTTCCTCATCGAAGTCAAACTTCACTTTGCTTGCGTTAAACAGCACCTTTACGCTTTCTTTTTCCACGCCGTTTAACTGTTTTACCGCGTTTTCAATCTTCTGCGCGCACGACGGGCAGCTCAATGTTTCCAACTGTAGTGTCGCTTTTTTCATTCTTCTCCCTCCTTTTATAGTCTCTATTTTTCTCTCAATACCGCACTTGTTCTCAGTATTTCACCTGGAGTTAATACCTTAAGTTGTACCGGAGAAGCCGCATCCCGTTGAGAATCACCGCTAAAATGCTGGCTTCATGGACCAACATACCAATCGACATGTTCATCCATTCGCTAAAGATCAAACTGGCCAGCAGGGCCAGGACGACCCCGACGGCGATCAGAATATTCTGGCGCATGTTGCCCGCGGTTGCTTTGGCCAAACCCAGGGCATGGGGTAAGCGGCGGAAATCCGAGTTCATCAAGACCACATCGGAGGTTTCAATGGCTACGTCGGTGCCGCCGCCCATAGCAATCCCGATCTGCGCCCGGGCCAGTGAAGGGCTGTCATTTACCCCGTCGCCGACGAAGGCCACAGTGTGACCGCGGGCGATTAACTCTTCCACATATGCCGCCTTGTCTTTTGGGAGCATACCTCCGTGGGCTTCTGTCAACCCGAGTTCGCGCGCGACCAGATCAACCGTTCCTTGGTTGTCCCCGGAGAGAACCACCAGGTTTTTCACGCCTAGTCTTTTCAGTCTTTGCAGGTCTTCTTTGACACCCGGGCGGATCTGGTCGCGAATACCCAAGAGCGCCTTTAGTTCACCGTCGATGGCCGTTAAAACAAGGGAGTTCCCGTTCGCTTCGAAACGGGCAATTCCCGCACGGGCCTTTTCGTCCAAAGGAACATTCTCCCGCTCCATAAGGGCGACATTCCCGACGGCGACCCGGCGCCCGTTGACCCGGGCGACAACCCCGGCTCCTTTTATCACATTGGTTTTTTCCACCGGGTAGAGTTTTGTCTCCCCGATATATTCGACAACAGCGGTGGCCAGGGGGTGGTCCGATT
>JAAYGG010000135.1 GCA_012727895.1 Bacillota bacterium | reverse complement strand
GGGACGGTTCCCTGTCCCGGGACGCTGGATGACGCCGTACGAACGTATGCCGCATATAAAGTATGCGCCGGATACTGGAGGTGAAGATAATTGCGGCGTGAACGGGGAAAAAAGAAGAAAAAGGTCTGTGCCTTTTGTGTAGACAAAGTGGAAAGAGTTGACTATAAAGACGTAGGCCGGTTACGAAAATTCATTACTGAGCGGGGGAAGATTCTTCCCCGCCGGATCTCCGGAAACTGTGCCCGCCACCAGCGGCAGATGACGGTGGCAATCAAACGGGCGAGACACGTGGCTTTACTGCCGTTTACCAGCGACTAAAGGAGAAAAGAGGCCGAAAAGCCTCTTTTCTTTTTCCAGGAGCAAACAGGAGGAAAAACCCCTTATAGTGTTGAAGTAGAATCAGGACATAAGGGGGGAGTTTGATGAGTCACCCCAAAGAGATTGATATTGCCCGCAGTATCCGGATGATTGAATGGCTAAAGGCGGAACTGGTCGACGGGTTGGCCACACTCTTTAAGGCGCTGGTAAAAAACAGCGAGGAAATGATTGGCGACGCCTTGGCCACTATCATTATGACCTGTTATTTCCTGGGGAAAAGGCTGGGTGTGGGTTTTCACCAATTGGACCAGGCTATAAAGGAAAAACTCCGCTCTCACCTGGAAGCAGAACACCAGTTGGAGAAATGGTACGGGGATATCTCCGGACTTTTACATTATATGGATGAAAAGACGGAAGAGAGGAATAACTGGTAGGGGGTGAAACAATGAAGGTCATACTCCTTGAAAACGTAAAAGCCCTTGGCAAGAGGGGTGATATTAAAGAGGTGGCCGACGGGTACGCCAGGAATTTCTTGTTCCCCAAAAAATTGGCGGTACAGGCTACTCCGGCCAATATCCGCCGTATTGAGGAGGAGAAAGCCCAAATCAGGGCGAGGGAGATTCAAGAGGAAGCCGAAGCCCGGGAACTGGCGGCCAAAATCAACGGTGTGGTTTTGCATTTCTCCGCAAAAGCGGGGGAAGGCGGGAAGCTGTTTGGTTCAATCACCGGGAAGGAGATCTGCGACGAACTGGCAAAAACCACCGGGATTGTGGTGGACAAGAAAAAACTGGGTCTGGAGGAAACGGTAAAAACCACCGGCCGCCATACGGTGAAGGTCCACCTTTACCCGGGGGTTACCGCCGAGTTTGTCCTGGAGGTAACAGCCGCCGCGGAGGAGTGAGTTTCCGAAAGGAACTTTGCACCTGTGGGCACCGGCGTATGTCGGCGTTTAAAGGCTAGGAGGTGTCGGCGTGAAAAGCATGATTAAAGGCCGGAATGAAGAGAACCAAAACGTATCAAACGTATCAATAGAGAATTATTTCTCCCCGGAAGATCAAATACAGCGGCAAGTAACGGCCATTTACAGCCTTCTGGCCAATTTTTACGGCTCCGATAAATTGGTCATGAAAGCCGGTAAAATGGATGCCTTGAAATTGATGCGCTCGAAAAACCTGGGAGAGCGGGTTTTGGCTTTGCAGCGGTTGATCTTTGAGGACCCGACCTTGGACAACCTCCCCGAGGAGCAGGAACTGCCGCGGGTACTTAATGAGATTGAGGAAGAGATCGCCGACCAGATTGCCAGAAAAACCGTGGAGGAAAAGATCGAGCAGAAGATCGCCGAACGGATGCAACGGCGGCACGAGGAGTATATTAAGGAAATCAAGATGCAGGTGCTGAAGGAGGTGGGGGGACCGGACAACCCCCATACCCTGAAGAAATATGCGGATCTGGAGAAGCTGGAGACGGTTTCCCTCTCCCGTTCCGCCCTGGAGATCCTCCGGCCGACCCGCCTTGACCAGGTGGTGGGACAGGACGCGGCAATCCGGTCGCTCCTGGCCAAGGTGGCGTCCCCCTTCCCGCAGCATGTCATCTTATACGGCCCGCCGGGAGTGGGCAAGACCACCGTGGCCCGGCTGGTTTTGGAAGTCGCCAAGAAACTGCCGTATACCGCTTTCAGCAAAGACGCGCCCTTTATTGAAGTGGACGGTACCACCCTCCGCTGGGATCCCCGGGAGGTGACCAACCCGCTCCTGGGCTCCGTCCATGACCCGATTTACCAGGGGGCGCGGCGGGATCTGGCCGACGGCGGGATCCCCGAACCCAAATTGGGGCTGGTGACGGAGGCCCACGGCGGCATCCTCTTTATCGACGAGATCGGCGATATGGACTCGATGCTCATGAATAAACTCCTGAAGGTTTTAGAGGACAAGCGGGTGAAGTTTGATTCCGCCTATTATGACCCGGATGACCCGGGGATTCCCAAATATATCAGGAAGCTTTTCACCGACGGGGCGCCGGCCGATTTCTTGCTGGTGGCGGCGACGACCAGGGATCCGTCGGAGATCAGCCCGGCTCTCCGCTCCCGCTGTGCCGAGGTCTACTTTGAACCTTTAACCCGCCAGGCGATTGAGCGGATTGTTTTCGAAGCCGCCCAGCGCCTGCAGGCGGCGATCGACCCGGAGGTCCCGGCGGCGATCAGCGAATACACCATCGAAGGGCGGAAGGCCGTCGGGATTTTGGCCGATGCCTACGGCATGGCCCTTTACCGGAGTATCGGCCGGAGTAGCGTCCGCGGCCGGAAAAGCCGGAAGAAATCAGTGGTGATTGCAAAGGAAGATCTCTATGAAGTCTTCCGTGTCAGCAGGCTTACACCGCAGGTGATCAATAAAGGCCGGGAAACCGGCGAGATCGGCAGGATCTTTGGCCTGGGCGTCAGCGGTTTTGTCGGCTCAGTCCTGGAGATTGAGGCCGCTTCTTTCCCTGTAAAAAAAGGCCAGGGCAAACTGAGGTTTAACGAAACCGCCGGTACCATGACCAAGGATTCGGTCTTTAACGCCCTCTCCGTGGCCCGGAGCCTTACCGGGATCGACCCGTCCGATTTTGACCTGCATGTAAACGTCATTGGCGGCGGCAGGATCGACGGCCCCTCCGCCGGTGTTGCCGTTGCGCTGGTGCTCATCAGCGTCCTCCTGCAGCGCCCCTTGCGCCAGGATATCGCGGTCACCGGCGAAGTCTCCATTCAAGGGAAGATCAAAGGGGTCGGCGGTTTGACCGAGAAGATCTACGGGGCGAAACAGGCCGGGATCAAACAGGTCTTTGTCCCCTGGGAGAATGCGAAGGAGATTCCCGGAGAGATCGAGGGGATTGAGGTGACGCCGGTCAAGGAGATCCGGGAATTGATGGACAAAGTCTTTTTCCTCCAGTAAATCCCGGCAGGAGACTTCTCCCGCACGTTTTTTAACCAACCCCGGCGGTCCCGCCGGGGTTGGAGAATTGGGACGGGAAAGGAGGTTCGCGGGGAGATGAGTCCTGAGTTGTTGGAGAGGGTTCCACCACAAAATCTTGATGCCGAGCGCTCCGCCTTGGGCGCGATGTTCCTGGATAAAGAGGCTATTTACCGGGCCATGGAGATCCTGCGCCCGGATGATTTCTATAAAGATGCCCACCGCCATATTTACCAGACCGTCCTGGACCTTGCCGACAAGGGGGAGCCGGTTGATCTGGTGACCGTCACCGAGGCCCTCCGGCAGAGCAAGCGCCTGGATGAAGTGGGTGGCGTGGCTTACCTCACCGAACTGGCCAATGCGGTTCCCACCGCGGCCCATATTGACCATTATGCCCGGATCGTCGAGGAAAAATCTTTACTGCGGCGGTTGATCCACGCGGCCGGGGAGATCATGGCCGCCGGCTATGAGGGCCGGGAGGAAGTCGAGGAGATCCTGGATGAAGCGGAACGGAAGATCTTCTCTGTTGCCAACCGGCGTTCCGGCCGGAGTATCAGCAGCCTGAAACAGATTTTAATCGAAGCCTTCGAGCAAATAGAGTACCTTTATGAATCCAAGGGCGCGGTGACAGGCGTGCCCACCGGCTTTGCCGATTTTGACCGGATAACCGCGGGACTGCAACCCTCGGATCTGATTATCCTGGCGGCGCGGCCCAGTATGGGCAAGACCACCTTTGCCTTGAATATCGCAGAAAATGCGGCTGTCCGTTTGAATATCCCGGTGGCCATCTTCAGCCTGGAGATGTCCAAGGAACAGTTGGCCCTTAAACTCTTATGTGCGCAAGCCGGTGTGAATAACCAGCGTATCCGCACTGGGAACCTCTCGGAAGAGGATTGGCCCAGGCTCTCCCATGCCTTGGGGCGGCTTAGTGAAGCAAAGATCTTTATTGACGACTCCCCCAATATCTCCGCCTGGGAGATCAGGGCCAAAGCCAGGAGGATCAAGGCCGAACATGGCCTGGGCCTGATTATCATTGATTACCTCCAGTTGATGCAGAGCCGGTACCGGACGGAAAACCGGCAGCAGGAGGTCTCGGAGATCTCCCGCTCCCTGAAGGCATTGGCCAGGGAGTTGTCCACGCCCGTCCTCGCCCTTTCCCAGCTTTCCCGGGCGGTGGAACAACGGCCCGGCAAGAAACCGTCCCTCGCCGATCTGCGGGAGTCGGGCTCTTTGGAACAGGACGCGGATTTGGTCTGTTTCCTTTACCGGGAGGATTATTACGACCCGGAGACGGAGAAGAAGAATATCACCGAATTAATCGTGGCCAAGCATAGAAACGGGCCCACGGGCAAGGTGGAGTTCTACTTCCAGAAGGAGTTCAGCAAGTTTGTGAGTATTGAGAAATACCGGGATCTATAAAGCTGCCGGCGTAACCATGG
>JAAYGG010000134.1 GCA_012727895.1 Bacillota bacterium | reverse complement strand
TGCTTGAACTTGATTACCGCCTCCGGCAAGCTAAGATGGGTGAAGGGGTCTTTTCCTGCGCGTTGGAGCGCCTCCCACCTGGCCTGGAAGAGAGGTTCGCTTGGGGTCCGGAAAGGCAGGCGCATCAGGACGACCAGGGAGAGCTGGGGTCCGGGGATATCCACTCCCTCCCAAAAACTGTCCATCCCAAAGAGCACCGGTTTCGGGGAGGAGAGGAAGGACTTTAGCAGCCGGTTCCGGGGTTTTTCTCCCTGCACAAGGAGGGTGTAGCCCTCTTCCTGCAAGGCGGGGGCCAGCCGTGTGTAGACCTCTCTCATCTGCCGCCGGTTGGTGAAGAGGAGCAGAGTCCGTCCCCCGGCAGCGGTGAGAAGCCCGGGGAGGAGGTTGCAGACCTCTTCCGTGTAGCCGGGGTCATCAGGCGCGGGCAGATCCCCGGTTACCAGGAGC
Source organism: Bacillota bacterium (assembly GCA_012727895.1). GTDB lineage: Bacteria > Bacillota > UBA4882 > UBA10575 > UBA10575 > JAAYGG01. The sequence continues at coordinate 2,267 of JAAYGG010000134.1, read as the reverse complement.
AGGACCTGGCGCCCGTAATTGAAGGGGGATTCCAGGATGAGTTCCTCCCGTTCCGCCGGGTGGATCTGGTCCAGCCCCAGCCTTTCCCGGAAATAGGTGAAATCCTCCCCCACTGCCAGGGTGGCGGAGGTGAAGACGGCGCTTTTCAGGTTGGAGTAGAGATACTCATGGATTATCGGCCCCACCTCCAAGGGGACCCGGTAGACCACGGTCTGTTCCGCCCCGCCCCGCCGTTCCACGGCCACCCAGTGGACATGGTCCTCCTCCGTGCCGTCCAGGACCAGGGGGATGGCTTGCCGTACCCCGCTAAAATAGCGGGCCGCCTCGGCCAGGAAGACCGCGTCTTCCGCCATCTCTTCCTCTTCCTGCAGGGTGTCGACCAATTGCGAGAGGTTTTTCTCCCAGTTCTCCCCTTCGGCGTTAATCCGCTCTACGGCCTCAGCCAAGAGGGGGTTTTCTTTCTGCAAATCGGTGGTGAAACGGAAACTCTCCTCGGTTTCCGGCGCTACTTGCCCCTTCATCTCCCGTAAAAGGCGGAAAAAGACGTTAAGCGCCTCTTCCAAGCCGAAAAGTCCGGGGATGATCACCGACTCCAGCAAGGCGATGCTTTGCTGGAGGAAACGGAGGTCCGTTCCTTTACTGAGGAGGCGCTCACGGAGGGAGGACAACCAGCCCATCCCCCACCGGCCTTCCCGGTGGAGCAGCCGTTCGCAGAACCTGCGGGTCTCCGCTTCGTCCAGGCGCAACCCGAGGTATTCCGCAGCCACGTTCTCCAGGTGGTGGGCCTCGTCAAAGATCACATGCTCATAAGGGGGAAGTACCAAACGGTCGTCATCGAAATCGTGGTGCCTCCGGACCGCCAGGTCGGCGCAGAACAGGTAATGGTTGCTGATGACGATTTGCGCGTCAAAAGCCGCTTTACGGGCTTGTACCCAGAAACATTCCTCCTGGTAGGGGCAGTGGCCCCGGAGACAGGTCTCCGCCTCCGAAACCACTAATCCCCGTAATTCCCCAGGCAGGGTATATCCCATCTGCTCCAGGCAGCCCCGCCCATCCTCTGCGGAAGCCAGGACCCGGTTAAAGGCCTTCGTCAGGGAGGCCGGGAGCTTGTCCATGTTCTCCCGGTAAAGAGCAAGTTTCCGGCGGCAAAGGTAATTACCCCTGCCCAGCAGGAGGGCGGCTTTTAGCGGCAGGCCGGTAGCTGCGGCCAAAAAGGGCACCTCTTTCTCGATCAACTGCTGCTGCAGGTTTATTGTGTGGGTGGCCACCACCACGCGGCTCTCTTCCTTGAGTGTCAACAGGAAGGCGGGATAAAGGTAGGCCAGGGATTTCCCGGTCCCGGTCCCCGCCTCGATCACCGCGTAGCCGCCCCGTTCCATCACTTCCCAGACCAGGCTGGCCATGTCGATCTGGGCCGGGCGGAACTCATACCCCTCCAGACCGCTGAGAATGCCAGTGGCGGAAAAGGCCTTCCGGGGATGGGCCTCTTCCAGAAAGGCATCCAACTGTGAAGGATCCCACTGCGCATCTTTCACCTGCCGCCCTCCTTTCCAGAGAGTTCCCGCAGGACCGCCAGGTTTTGCCGGTCGTCGTCCGCGGAATCCGCCGGGGTCTCAATGATCCCGGGCAAATCCTCCCGGCTTGCCAGGCGGGGATCGGTCAACAGGTTCCGGAAGCCTTCGCGCCCGATCTTTCCCTGGCCGATATGGTAATGGCGGTCCAGGTGGGAACCGCACTCGCCGACGCAATCGTTAAGGTGCAACAGGTGCAGGCGGGAAAGGCCCAGCAACCGGTCGATCTCCGTCAGGAGCCCGGCCGCCCCCTCCCGCGAACGCAAGTCATAACCGGCGGCAAAGGCATGGCAGGTATCAAGGCAGATCCCGGTCCGTTCTTCTTCACCGGCCAGTTCGAGGATGCGGGCGAGTTCTTCAAAGCGGCCCGCCACTTCCGTACCGGCGCCCGCCTGGTTCTCCAGGAGCAGGATGGTCTGGCCGGGTATCTGTTGCAGGACGGTTTTCACGGCTGCCGCCACCCGGCGCAGGGCGGTTTCCCTCTCCTGTTCCGGTCCGCCTTTGCCCGGGTGCATGACAAAGTAATCCGCCCCGATCTCCACCGCCCGCCGGTAATCCTCGGCCATTGCCAGTACCGACCGTTCGTAAAGCTCCTGGTCGGGAGCAGCCGGGTTGGGGAGGTACGAGAGGTGGACCGTAACCGGCCCCAGGCCCGAAGCTTCAAGGGCCGTGCGGTATTTTTCCACATCCCCGGGG
>JAAYGG010000133.1 GCA_012727895.1 Bacillota bacterium | reverse complement strand
TTTGCCAGCGGTGCGGAATGCCGGGTCATCCAGGACCTGCCCGGGGTGGACCTGGTGGTTGGTCCGGCAGAAACCTCCTCCTATTTGGTTTGGGGGAAAAGACCGCGGGGGTTTGCCCCGTTGCCGCAGGGCGTGGTCCTTTTTCTCGGGGGGGATCTCTTTTACGCCGCCCTCCTGGCCCGGCGCTTAAAATACCCGGCCCTCGCCTATACCGAAGGGGTGGCCGGTTGGTCCGGTTCTTTTGCTCGTTTTGCCGTGCCCTACCCCCATGCCGCGGACAAGCTGCTGGCAAAAGGCATCGCCAAGGAAAAGATCCGGGTGGTCGGTAATTTGATGCTTGATGCGGTTGCTTCCCGGGAGACAAAAGCCGGGATGCGCAGACGTTTGGGAATGGGGGAGAAGTCGCCGCTCTTATTGTTGATGCCGGGCAGCAGGCCGGCTCATTTCGAAGGGATGCTCCCGTTCTTCCTCCGCACGGCGGAACTGGTAGCGCAGGAGATCCCCGGGGTCAAGGCGGTTTTGAGCCTTTCGCCCTTTATCGGCGACGGCCAGGTGGCCGGGGCGCTCCGGGGGGAACTGGCCGGTATCTTTGGGGTTACCGGTGAATACTACCCGCCGGAAGCAGTGGCAGATAGGGAGGATAAGGCCGATCAGGCTAATAAGCCGGACAAAGCCGATGAAGCGGATCGGGAGGCCGGTCCCGCCCTTTCCGGCCGGCTGGTCACGGGAGAAGGATTACCCGTTATCGTCAGCCGTGACCGGTATGAACTGATGGCCGCCGCGGACCTGGCCCTCACGATCCCCGGGACCAACACCATGGAATTATCCTTTCTCGGGACACCGATGGTGGTCACACTTCCCCTGCTCTATCCGGAGCGGATCCCCCTGGAAGGTTTGCCCGGGGTCCTCGGCGGTCTCCCCGGGATTGGGAAGGTCCTGAAACGGCGCCTCATCCCAAAACTCCTGGCAAAAACAGCCTTTACCGCCTGGCCCAACCGGCTCGCCCGTGAGTACCTTGTCCCTGAAATCCGCGGGGAGGTGTGGCCGAAGGATCTGGCCGCGAAAACCGTGGAGTTGTTACGGGATGAAGAGGAGCGGCAGGCAACCGCCGCACGATTGAAAGCGGTGGCGGGGGAAACCGGGGCTGCCGGGAGGCTGGTGGAATTGATCCGCGAGGTGCTGGCGGAAAGGTACGGACGGTTATCTAGCCGTTTTGCAGCAGATGGCCAGATTGGGAAAGAACAAAACACTTGCCGGTGAGGCAGAGAAGGGATGGTGTAGGTGAAGGCGAGTATCATCATTCCCACCCGCAACAGAAGGAAGGTACTGGAGAGAACCCTCAAATATTTGTTTCTTCAAGATTACCCACAGGACCAGTACGAAATTATTGTGATTGACGACGGCTCAACCGACGGTACTCATAAGATGGTAAAAGCGCAAGAGTCCCCCTGCAGGTTGGTGTGCCTGCGGCATGAGGAAAGAAAGGGACCGGCGGTGGCCAGGAACCGGGGGATCCGGGAGGCCCGGGGCGAGGTGGTCATCTTTATTGATGATGATATTTTCTGCCCCCCGCAATTCATCAGGGAACACGTGAAATACCATGAAAAAGAAGGGAACCTTATTGTGGACGGGCCGGCAATCAACATCGGGGAGGGTGATTTTTCCTTTGCGGATCCGGGAAAGCTGCTCCTGGCCTTCTTTGATTTTTTCGGTTCGGTTTTTGTGACAGCCAATACCTCCTGCCGGAGAGAGCATCTGCTGAAGGCCGGGGGGTTCGATGAGAAATTCGGCACCGGCTTTGGCTGGTACGACTTGGAACTGGGTTTTCGCTTAATGGCGATGGGTTTGAAGAGGAGAAAGAACCGGCGGGCCTTTGCCTTTCATTATAAACCCGCCCAAATCCAAAAGGTGGGCTTTACCTTTCAGGGACGGCTGCAGAAACAGAAGGACAGGGGGAAAAATGCGATCTACCTTTATAAAAAACACCCGTCAAAAAAAGTCGGGCGGCGGGTGCGCCTCCGTTATCTCCGGTATGGCCGGCTTCTCCCGGTAAAAGGGCGGGTAACGGAGTGGGAGGAAACGGTTTTTCTGGCAAAGAGCAAAAAGAAGCTCCTCTGGCCGTTTTTGTGGAAGATCTATATGATCAAGGCCTATGCCGAAGGCCTGGAAGAGGGGTTCGCGCCTGCGCGCGCAGGCAAGGAAAAAGACGGCTAATCGCAGGTTAACCGTCTTTTATTTTTTATCTGCTTGCGCCCTCTATCCCGGTTTCATTTACCGGCCTTCTTCGAACCTTTCTGCCGCCCGGCGGCGCGCGCCCGCTGGGTCTCCTCTTTGATCTCGAGATACGCCTTGTTTATTACCCCCGACAGCCACATTTTCTCCAGGGCGGTTAGGCGGCGCTTACGTGCCCACTCCGCCCATTGCAAGACGTTTTCTTCGTTGATGAGCCCGCCAGCCCGGGAGATCCAGTTCAAAAAATGGTGGACCTTTGTATCCTGGATGCTGAGGCGGGTTTTGAACCCGGGGTGCCTTTCCAGGAAATAAACGGCGGTTTTCCCCCGCTCCCTCTCCTTTTGCAAGCGTGCCGCCAGTTGCTCCGGGGTACGCAGGGGCGGTTGGATATGGTAGGAGATGGCGGTAGGGATATAGACCTTCTCCAGTCCGTACTTGAGGAGGCGGTACCCCAAATCCAGGTCGTGCCAGCCCATCCCTTCAAAACCGGGATCAAAGCCGCCCACCGCTTTCAGGTGTTCTCTCCGGACCGACGCATTGGCCGTATCCAATGTTGCGCCGGAATAATCCCAGACTGTGGGCTCGGGGTGACTTTTTGCCGCCTCCAGCGATGGAACGGAGATTATTTTACCGGACCCATAAACCATGGGCCCCTTTTCCTTGTGCATGGCCAGGTGCGCGCGGACGAAATCCTCGACCACCACTTCGTCACTGTCCACAAAGATCACCAGTTCCCCGCTGGCGCTTTCGATGGCCTGATTGCGGGCGTGGGCGGGCCCGCGCCTTTCCGCGCTGGTCAGGAGTTTTACCGGTACCGGGCTTTTTTTGGCGATCCCGGAGACCACGGCCGGGGTGTCGTCGGTGGAAGCGTCGTCGGCAACCAGGATCTCTACGTCAGTATCGAGATTCTTCACCGACTCAATCAGGCTTGCCAGGCACTCGGCGATGAGAAGGGCCCGGTTGCGTACGGGGATGATAATTGAAACGGAAGGGGAGTTTTCACCCATTAAATCCAGCCTCCAATACTGATTTTACTAGTGGTTATATTTTTTCAAAGGCTTGATCTCGTGTGATGGTTTCCATGACGAATCCCGTCCGGGAAGAGTGTTATCTTCGTCAAGTATAGCAAAGGGCGGTTTTACTGTCAAACGGTTTATGAACAAGACCTCACTCTTCTCTCTACCAATGGGCAATTTTCCTCCCGGTGACTATTGTTTCATATATCTTGACAAACAATATTGTTTTATATATAATATTATTCGTAGGTGATGATATGGATCCACAGTTAAAGAAAGGCATTCTTGACGCACTGGTATTATCGATCCTTGCAGAAGGGGATACCTATGGATACCACCTCTCCGAGCGGGTAGCCGGGATCATGGAACTTTCAGAAACTGCGCTTTATCCGGTTTTGCGCCGGCTGGAGGCTCAAGGATGGTTGGGTACATATTCAGTGGAGCATAACGGAAGATTGCGCAAGTACTACCACCTGACCGCGGCGGGACGGGAAAGGCTCCGCCAATATGTGGAGGAACTTACCGAATTGGAGAGGATCATCCATATTATCGCGAAAGGAGCCGGGGACCATGGGGAGCAGGCTTGATCAGGTGCTGGAGAGGATCCGTGCCGGGCTGGACGGTTTGCCGGAAGATACTGTCCGCCGTGTTCTCGATTATTATCAGGAATATATCGCCGAAGCCATTGAAGCAGGGCGCTCCGAGGATGAGATTTTACTGCGGCTCGGTGACCCCGGGGAAATTGTCGAAGAGATCCGGGCGGAGGCCTCACTTGCTCCGGAGAAAACGCCTGCGGATATGCCCGGGCCGGGGCTGGGCGGGCCTTCCCCAACAGGCACAACAGAAAAGACCGGGGATAGGTGCGGGCGGATCTATTCAGGTGCGCGCGCACACGCGGGCAAGATCCTTTTGGCGCTTGGTGTTTCTCCCTTTTATCTTTTGGGCATAGGGTTTTATATCATAGCTGCAGGCGGGCTTTTAAGCGCCCTGACCGCTGTTGGTCTGACAGTGGCAGGGATCTTGGAGATTGCCCCCGGTTACACCTGGGAGAAGATTAGTATGGCCGGTATCGGAATCTTTGCCGCGGGGTGTTTAGCTATTACCGGGTTGCTGCTGTGGGTGGGGGCTGCCGGGATCACCAGCTTTGCCCATGGGTTATGGCGGCGGGATCTCCCGCGCGGGCTTGAGCGGGACCAGGAAACCGCCGGGCGTAAGCGGGGAAACGGTGAAATTAAGAAGAAGCTTGTGGTCTTGGCCACCATCGCCCTGCTCGGTTTGGGGGTTGCTCTTCCCACCGGCCTGCCACTACGGTACTTTCTCATCTGGAACAGCGTGAAACCGGCGTTCGAGGTTTACACCCAAACCTACAATGCCGCAGATATCCGGGAGATAGAGGTTAAGACGCTCAACTCCATGATCATCGCGGAGGTGGGGGCAAGGCCCGGGGGTAATGAGATCCGTATTGTCTACGAGGAACCCGATTGGATGCGCGGTAAATTTACGGTCAGCGGCAACCGGCTTATTTTCAGCGAGGAGTCCCGCGGCCGGTTGCCATTCCTGGATTTTGTCGCCAGGCATGAAGGGATGACCAGCGTAAAGATAGAGGTCCCGCCGGGATACCGCGCGCGGGCGATGACGCTGGCCAGCAAAGGCGGGCACATAACAATAGCCCTGCCAGCCGGGGATATTAAGGCCCGGACTCTCACCGGCAACATACGGTTTGATGGCTGCGGCAGTCCTTTCGCCCTCCGGGCCGTGGTAAAGAACGGGAAAATCATCACCGGGGGCAGGCCGCTTGCGGGCGGCTCCTATACCGCCGGAACCGGAGGGGAACATACCGTAGAACTCGAGAGCAACGGCGGGACAGTGACGATTGAGTGAGAGAAAAAACAACCGGAGGGGAAGAGGATGGAGTACGCGGGTGGACAAACGAAAAAAGCGGAAAACACCACCGGAAAAACTGCGGTTATTACCGGCGCCACTTCCGGAATCGGGCTGGCGGCCCTGAAACAACTGGCAAGTTTGGGATTCTGCGTTATTGGGGTGGGCCGTGATGCAAAGCGTTGTGCGGAGACGGAGGCAAGCATCCGCAGGGAAGTACCCGGGGCACGGGTGGATTACCTTGTTGCGGATCTCGCCTCCCAGCGGCAGGTACGGGATTTGGCGGCGGCAATCCGCCGGCTGCTGGAGATGGAAAACGGGGGCTGCCTGGATCTCCTGGTTAATAATGCCGGGGCAGTTTCCAGTTGGTACGTGACAACAGAGGATGGATACGAGATGCAATTTGCCGTGAACCATCTGGCGCCTTTTCTCTTAACCCGGGAACTCCTGCCGCTGCTCAAAAAGGCCGGATCTGCCCGGGTAATCACCACCAGCTCGGGTTCGCACTATAATACGCGCATAAACTGGCGTGACGTGATGTACCGCAGGGGCTACAATTGCTTGCGTGCCTATAAACAGTCGAAGCTGGCCAATGTTCTTTTCACCAGTGAATTTAACCGCCGGCAGGGGCCGGGTTCCGGCATCCGTGCCTATGCCGTGGATCCGGGCCTGGTGAATACGGCGATCGGCGAAAAAGGGACAAATGGCTTTGTCAGTTGGTTTTGGCGAATCCGGCGAAAAAGGGGTGTTGGTCCGGAGATCGCTGCCGGGACCATTGTCCATCTGGCGACCACGCCCGTGCTTGAAGACCCGGAGGCGATTTACTGGAAGGACTGCCGGCCCAAGCGGCCCAGCCGTTATTCCCAAAGAAAAGACGCCGGGCGGCGGCTGTGGGAATTGTCGGAACGGTTGACCAGATAAGGAGTAGCGGTAAGAAAAGAGCCCAAGTGAGAGAAAGCCAGGTAAGAGAAGGGTTTAGATAAGAAGGGTCCAGGTAAGAGAAGGGAGCGGGGTGCTAATCTTCCATGCGCAGCTTCGTTTTGATTACCGGCGCCACCGGGGGTCTGGGCAAGGCCTTTGCGGCGGAATGTGCCGCCAGGGGCTGGGATCTTTTTCTCACCGATCTCTCCGAATCCCGGCTGGCGCTCCTGGCCGGGGGTTTGTCCCGCCTTTATAATGTGGAAATTAAATACCGCCCTTGTAACCTGGCAGATCCCGCGGCACGGGAGGAATTTCTAAAATCACTGGAAACTGCCGGTCTCCAGTTTCATTTTTTAATTAACAATGCGGGCCTTGACTTTGAGGGCCCGTTCACCGACAGGACCCCGGAGGAATTAGCGGCGGTCGTCCGTCTTAATATTGAGGCGACGGTGGCCATCACCCGGTGGGTGTTGAAATTACGGGATCCCGCACGGACATTTCGTATACTAAACGTATCCAGCCTGGCGGGGTTTTACCCTATGCCCATCAAAGCGGTTTATGCCGCGTCCAAACGTTTTCTGCTCCAGTTTTCCCTTGCCCTCCATTGCGAACTCCGGGATGAGGACGTAACCGTGATGGCGCTTTGTCCGGCCGGGATGCCTTCGAACCCGCAGGTAATTACCTCAATCAACGCCCAGGGTTTTATGGGCCGGATAACCGCTAAAAACGTTGGGTTTGTCGCGGCGAAAGCAATCGACCGCGCCCTGGCCGGGCGCACAGTTTATAT
>JAAYGG010000132.1 GCA_012727895.1 Bacillota bacterium | reverse complement strand
TGCGCCTGACCGGCCTTCGACAATACCAGCGTAATCGCTGCCGTGGTCGTGGTCTTACCGTGGTCAACGTGGCCGATGGTCCCAATGTTTACGTGCGGTTTCGTCCGCTCAAACTTTTGTTTTGCCAAAATACTCTCCCCCTTTACCTGTGAAGATCACAGATTTAAGATGGATTTGCAAGCAATTTTTGTAAAAAAAATATAAAAAAATGGAGCCCTCAACCAGATTCGAACTGGTGGCCTCATCCTTACCATGGATGCGCTCTACCAACTGAGCTATGAGGGCTGGTTGCGGGGGTAGGATTTGAACCTACGACCTCCGGGTTATGAGCCCGACGAGCTACCAGCTGCTCCACCCCGCGGTGTCGTGCGCTAACGCACGTGCGTTTTCACGCGTTTGCGCTTGCGCGCAATTTTGGTTATGCAGCCTTCGTGGCTGTAAGAGTGGTGGAGGGGGAAGGATTCGAACCTTCGAAGCGTTCACGCAACAGATTTACAGTCTGCCCCCTTTGGCCACTTGGGTACCCCTCCGTGAGTCACAAGTTTAATTATACTATAAATAAGACCTGTGGTCAATTCTTTCTTTGCCTTTTTTTCTACAAATTATTGTTGCTTTCCTCTCTTTTTTCCAAATATCGCTCCAATTTCCTCTTCACCCGCTGTAATGCGTTGTCAATAGACTTCACATGCCGCCGCAAATCCCGGGCAATCTCCTGGTAGGAACGGCCGTCCAGGTAATACATGAGCACCTTCCATTCCAGATCACTCAGGAATTCTCCCATTTTATGTTCAATGTCCACAAACTCTTCCCTGCTGATTACCAGTTCTTCCGGGTCGGTTACCTTGTTGCCGGAGATGACATCCAGCAGAGTCCGGTCGGATTCCTCATCATAAATGGGTTTGTTCAGCGAAACGTAGGAATTCAATGGGATGTGTTTCTGCCGCGTTGCCGTTTTAATGGCGGTAATGATCTGCCGGGTGATACAAAGTTCAGCGAAGGCCCGGAAAGATGCCAGTTTGTCATGGCGAAAATCACGGATGGCTTTGTAAAGCCCGATCATGCCCTCCTGAATAATGTCTTCCCGGTCAGCGCCGATTAGAAAATAAGACCTGGCTTTGGCACGGACAAAATTCTTGTACTTGTTGATTAAATATTCCTGAGCGCTCACATTACCCTGTCTGGCGGCCTCGACAATCGCTTCATCCATCATGTTTTCGTAATCGTAGGCATTTAGGTCTTTCTGCGGATTAGCCCCCACAATATCGCCCTCCAGACAGCATTGTAACAACCCTTGTCCACACCCCTAATTATACAACAGGCCGTTACAACCGTCAAGGAAATTCCTTTGTCCCCTTTTTCCATGACCACGCGCCGGGCTATAGATTTCCATTACGGCCGGGGGGCGCCTGGGTGCGGCGGCGCACCACTTCATAAAGGAGGATCCCGGCGGCCACCGCCACATTCAGTGAAGACACCTTCCCGCGTTGCGGGATCCCCACCAAAAGGTCGCAGGTCTCCCGGACCAGGCGGGTAAGGCCCTTCCCTTCGCCCCCCAGGACCAGGCAGACCGGGGCGGTAAAATCAAAGGTCTCCTGCCACAGGGGGGCGCCGCTCATATCGGCCCCCACCAGCCAGCAACCGCGTTTTTTCAATTCTTCCATGGCCCGGACGGTGTTTTTTACCTCCGCCACGGGCAAATGATAGAGGGCGCCGGCCGAGGCCCGGGCGACCACGGCCGTCAGACCGGCCGCCCGCCGTTCGGGGATAAGAAGGCCATGAGCCCCCGCCGCCTCAGCCGTCCTGATGATGCTTCCCAGGTTCCGGGGGTCCTCCACCCCGGCCGCCAAGAGAAAAAGCGGCGCTTCGCCCCTGCTTTCCGCCGCCGCAAAAAGATGGTCTAAAGAACAGGTGGCCGGTAAAAAGCCGCGGGCAATCACCCCCTGGTGCCGCCCGGTTTTGGAGAGCCGGTCCAAATAAGGCCTCTCCCGGTAGTACACGGGGATTCCCTCCGCCCCGGCCAGGGCAATCAAGGTCTCCAGTTCCTTCCCCCGGCCACCGCGGGCCACCAGGATTTCACTTAAGGGGAGGCCGGCCCTTAAGGCTTCCAGGACCGGATTTCGTCCTTCAATGAGCTCTTCTTTAAGCTCTTCCTTCTTCACTCTTCCTCCTCCATTTCTCGCCCAAGCCTTTCCGCCTCTTCCCACGTATACGGCTGCCCACAGGTATGCTCGCCCTCCCGGCACCTCCCCCGGACCAGGCAAGCCGGGCCGGAGAGGGCAAAGGTAAGCGGCGCCGCCTCCTGCAGAAGGGCCCGGATCTTCCAGGCCAGGCAGTTAATCTCCCACTGGGCCCGCCGGCAACAGCGGAGTTCCAGGAAGTTCAGGAGGCTCCGGGCGTTCATCGTCATCATCAACTGCGTGGTGCAGGCGTTGGGCAACAAATACCTGGCGTCCTCGCGGGGGACCCCCAATTCCACCAGGTCCTTGTAGGCTTCCCGGATCTCTTCCATAATTTGATGAAACCTCTCTTCCGCCGCGGGCGATTGCCGGAGCGAAGGGGGCGCCACATAGGTGAACCCGGCCTCACTGACGTACCTCTGGGAACGTTGCGAATAGGACGCGATCCGGTGCCTGACCAACTGGTGGCTTAAAGACCGGCTCACTCCCTCAATGGTGAAGGTAAAAGCGGCGTGCTCCAGGGGGGAATCATGGCCGGCGCTCCGCAACCGCGCCAGCAGTTTTTTTTGGTGGCCGGGGGTCAACCCCTCAAGGATCGCCGCAGGGTCCTCCGGGGAATAGCAAAGACGGGCGGCGGCGGCCACCAGCCGGTCCGGTTCGGGGGTATAGGCCAACAAGGTCACTCTCATGGCAGATCCTTCTCCAGAGCCTCTAATGCTTTTGCCAGCAAACTCTTCATCCTTTCTTTTTGCCCGGTGAGGTAGAGATAGCCCAAAAGACCCTCCCAGGCGGTACTGTGGCGGTAGGTAACCGGGTCGGTATGGGCGGGAATGTGGCCGCTTTTCTGGTTCCTGCCCCGGCGGAGGATCTCTTTTTCTTCCGGGGTAAACTCCTCCGCCAGCAGTTGGAGGAGGCGCGCCTGGTTCTCCGCTTTGACAAAATGGATGGCTTCCCGGTGTAAAGCGCCGGTGGTGGCATATTTTTTCCCTGCCAACAGATACTCGCGGACGGCCAGTTCATGGAGGGCGTCGCCCAAATATGCCCAGAGTGCCGGTGAAAGCTGGGCAACGTTAATCTCCGGGGGGTTTTCCATGATTTCTCTTCCTTCCCATGCCCCTTACGGCAGTAAATCCCGGGCGCAACCTCGCGCGGAAAAAAAGTGGTTTTTTTAAGATTACCACAGAAAAGACGGTTAGAAAAGCCCCGGCTGTACCGGTTTGGCCCGTTTCTTCTTAATCTCCCGCCGCTGTAGTGTTTCCGCCGGCAGTTCCTGCAGGAACCGGGAGGGAAGAACCGGGGCGGTGTCGCGCGCGCCAAAGCGCCGGCGGCGCCCGGCGGAAAAGAGGATCACTTCCTTTTGGGCCCTGGTCAAACCAACGTAAAAAAGGCGCCGCTCCTCCTCAATCTCTTCCGGGCTCTCCTCCTCGCCGGTCAACGGCAGCAGCCCTTCTTCCAGGCCGGTGATTAAAACCACCGGGAACTCCAGGCCTTTGGCGGCATGGATCGTCATCAGCCGGATATATTCCGGGGCCGGTCCTCTTTTCCCCTCCCGCTCCAGGTCTTGCTCTTTACCGTGAAGGACCCGGGCTAAAAAGTCCGCCGGGTCATTGCTCAAAGCGGCCATCCCGCGCAGCCGCTCCATTTCCTCTGCTTCCTCCCAACCACGGTCCTGGATCCACTCCTCAAGAAACGCTGTTACTCCTTCAGCCAATAACGACCGGTATTTTTCCCTCCAGGCCTGGTAAGAGCTGAATTTCTCCCTGGCCTCCGGGCTGAAGGTTTCCTGGTTCTCCAGGGCCAGGGCGGCGCGGAAAGCCCCGGGATCATGCCGGCGTAAGGCCTTCAGCTTGTCCATGGCCTCCCGGCCCGGAAAGAAACAGGGGAGCCCCAGCGCCGCCAGGTGCAGGCGGTCTTCCTCTTCCACCAGGCTGTGGAGGAAGGTCACGGTCTCCCGGACCCGCGGCAGGTAAAAGAGGTCCTTTTCACCGGCCACCTTGTAAGGAAGGCCCTCCTTGCATAAGGCTTTTTCCAGCGTTTCCGCCTGGCGCCCGGTCCGGAAGAGAACAGCCAGGTCCCCAAAACTATAATTGCCCCCTTCCTTGCTCCCCCGGAAGCTCCCGTGGGCACTGAGCATATCCGTCCCTCCCACCAGCCGGATGATCTCGCGGACAACCGCGATACTCTCCGCCTTTTCCCCGGAAGCCGGCAGGTAGGTGATGGGCGGGCCCCCGGCTACCGGCCGGGCCGGCTCGAGCGTGGCCCGTCCCCCCGGCGCCGGGTTCCGGCTGATCAGGTGCTGGGCGGCGCTGATAATAACCGGTGTCGAACGGTAATTCAAGCGCAGGCGGATCTCGGCAGCAGCCGGGTAGTCCCGGCGAAAATCCGCAAAGACGGTGGCGCCGGCCCCGCGAAACCCATAGATGGACTGGTCGGGGTCGCCGATGACAAAAAGGGTCGACCCGGTCTCCGCCAACAACTTCAAGAGCTGGTATTGGAGGGGCGTCAGATCTTGAAACTCATCGACCAAAAGGTGACGGTATCCGGCCCGGACCCCCGGCGGGACCAGCCCTTCCCGGAGGAGACGGGCTGCCTCCACCAGGATCTCGTCGTAATCCAGGAGGCCCTCCTCCCGGAGAAACTCCTGGTAGCGCCGGTAGAAGTCCCGCCACTCTTCGGGGACATCCGGATCGTCCGGGGTGAGGTTGCTGTTTTTCAGCCGTGATACGGCCAGCAGGGCCCGGCGGACCCCGTTTTCCTCCGGGAAAAACCCGGCCAGTTCATATTCGGAAACCAGCGTCCGTTTGGTCCAGGCCGGGGTTTTGCGGAGGAGATCCAAAGAAAGCTGGTGAAAGGTGCCGACCCGGACGGCGCCGGCCTTTCGCGGTCCGTATACCGGTGTGAGCAGGCGTTTGAGGCGCTCTCTCATCTCCGCTGCGGCTTTCCTGGTAAAGGTGACACAGGTAATCTCCGCCGGTTCCGCCCCTTTTTCCAGCAGAAACTCCACCCGGTGCACGAGCGTTCTGGTTTTGCCGGTACCCGGGCCGGCCACCACCAGGACCTGCGGGGCGCCGGCGGTTACCGCCTTCCTTTGCTCCGGGTTCAACTCCGGCAGGCCTGCCGTCTCCTCCCGTTCTTCCCCTTCTCCCTTCTTCACCGCGGGTAAAACCGGCGAATCCGGTAGAGACCGGCGATCCTCATCACCGGTTTCAAAGGTGAACAAGGCGGCTTGTCCCAGGAAAGCCTGGCGTTCCTCATCCTGAAAGATTCTGACCTGCCCGTATTCCCCGTCAAAACCGGGGTTAATCTCTAAAAGGCCCTGGCGGACCCGGCGGATCCCTTCAGTCGTTAACGGCCCGGCGCTTTTCAGGATCTCGTCCAGGGGGGTTTCCCGCAGGACCACTAGTTCCGGTCCGCAATTCTGCAAGAGCTTCCCGTAGATGCCCCGGACTTTCTTGGTTTTTTCGCCTACTCCCTCGGCGGCCGCAATCACCTGCGCCAGGGGGACCAGGCGCTCATACCGGCGGGCGCCTGCCGGTTTTTCCCCCGGCGCCCTGTCGCCCAGGGCCTCCACCCGGTGGAGGACGCCGGTGGTCACCTTCCGCCCGCAAACCGGGCAAACCCCCTGGTACTCCCTGGTCTGGGCCGGCGCCCACCGGACCCCGCAGGCCCGGTGCCCGTCCCAGTGGTACTTCCCTTCTTCCGGGAAGAATTCCACCGTCCCCAGGAAGCCCTCGCCCGGGGGCGTCAGGGCCTTCCGGATCGCCGGGTAGGAAAGATCGGTGGCAAAAAGGTTGGCTTCCCGTGCCAAATTGGCGGGGGAATGGGCGTCGGAGTTGGAAACCAGCAAGAACCGGTCGAGCGCGGAAAGCTGCCAGTTCATGGCCGGGTCGGAAGAGAGCCCGGTCTCCAGGGCGGTAATCTCCGGGGTTAAATCCTCAAAGCACTCTTCAATGGCATCAAACCCGGAATTGGCGCCAAAGAGGGAAAAATGCGGGGTCCAGATATGGGCGGGGATAAAAATCGCCTCCGCACAGGTCTCCAAAGTTATTTCCAGCAAGGCCCGGCTGTCCAGGCCCAAGATCGGCCGGCCGTCGGCAGCAATGTTCCCGATCTTCTCCAGGCGCCCGGCCAGCCGCTCCGCTGCTTCCAGACCGGGCAAGAGCAAGAGGTGGTGGACTTTTCGCGTCCGCCCGTTTTTCTTGTAGATCAGGCTGATCTCCCCGGAAACGATAAAACGCACCTCAGGGGCGCCCGGAATCGCGGCTGTTTCCACCCGGTATTCCGGTTTCAAGCGCCATAACCCGTCTTCGGCGGGGATCAGTTTTTCCCGGAGTTCTTCCCGCCAGGCCGGATGGGTAAAATCACCGGTACCGATTACCGTCAGCCCCTTGCGGCGCGCCCATAACTCCAGATGTTCCGGGCAGCAATCTTTACTGGTGGCAATAGAATATTTGGAGTGAATATGTAAGTCCGCCCAATACTTCATAACCGCTCTCCTCTAGTTCCCCGTACGCGCGCGAGCGGGGCACGGGTTAACTTCTTAACCTACATTTATTCTCTTTCTCTCCTTTGATCCCTGCTCTGTCTTAACCGTCTTTCTTCCCCAGCCTCCGCTTCCCCTTTCTCCCCTAGCCCTCTACCCTTTCGCCTTCTTCCCCAACACCCGCCCTTTCTCTTTCTCCCCCTGCCGTTCCGCTTTCTTCCTCAACATCCGCCCCTCCGCTTTCTTCAATTGTCTGCCCCTCCTCCCCTGCCGGTTCTCCTTCCCCCCGGCCGCCAAGAGCACCGGACGGGGATACTTCTACTGTTCCCTCCTTGCCTGCCGGAGACTCTTCCTCTGTTTCCCCCTTGTCTTCCGGAGATTCTTCCCCTGTTCCTCCACTGGTCGCCGGTTCTTTCCCCTTTTCCACCTGCAGCCAGGCGATGTCGTACTCCCGGCCCAAATACTCACCGGCCAGTTCGTTCAGGAGGGAAAAAAGCCGGGTCAACCTGAAAAGGCCCTCCGGTGGAAGCGGCCGGGGATAAGCAGCGATCCCATGCTCTTTCACGGTTAATTCGGCGAAAATACTATTTTCCTTATTTAAATGCCGCTCCAAAAGCATACCGAAGTTTCTTCCCGTTTCTAAAAATTCCCGGCCGGAATTGGGTTTCCCGGCCCGTAATTCCCCGGCAATCTCCTCCAATTTTTTCAGGGAAGAACACAATTGATCATGGTCGGCAACCAACTCCGCCAGAGCCGGGTGGTCTAAACGGCGGAGAACAGTAAAGAGGAACTCCTCCTCGGCCAGCAGGTGTTCCCGGCAGAGAAACTCCTTCCAAAACCCCAAGATCTCCTCCAAGTGGATCAGGTTAACCCCCCGGGCCTTTGCCAGCCTGGCCAGGATCTCTTTCTGAACATCCAGCATCATCCGTAAAGCCCCGTGGTCATACTTTGCCCGCGTCAGGTAATCCATCTTGCCCCCCCTCCTGTAAATAAATGATCCATAAAAATATCTATAAAAAAACCCGGCCTTTTATGCCGGAAACACCGGGTTCACGGGCGGTACATCTTGCGGCCGGCCACGGCCGACCACGTCCGGCCCGCTGACTGAAAAGCGTCTAAAGACCCGGCGCCTGAATTGCCCGCAGGGAGCGGGCATGCAGGGGATACATATTCACCCCGGCCAAGGGCAAGAATAAGTAAAAAAGAAGGGGGATAAAATTGAAAAGGCTGTTGGTCATTGTCATCAGCATAGGCCTGCTTTTTCTACTGACAGGCGGGGTTGCGGCGGACTGGACCTACACAGTCCAACGGGGTGACACCCTGTATACAATCGCCCAGCGTTTTGGGGTCAGCGTGGGAAGCCTGCGGCAGAGGAACGGGTTGTGGACCGACTCCCTCCGGATCGGGCAACGGATCACCATCCCTACCGGCACCGGCACGGCGTCAACCGCTGCCAGCGGCTGGACCTATACAGTAAGGCGGGGCGACACCCTCTTCACCATCTCCCAACGGGTTGGCGTCCCCGTTGATACCCTGCGGTCCGTCAACGGCCTTGCCTCCAATACCCTGAGGATCGGACAGCGCCTGACCATCCCCACCGGCGGTACGACCGCGGCCACCCCTGCCGGCGGCGGTTCCCGGGCCGGGGTGGACACCTACATGCTGGCCAGGCTCATCCATGCCGAGGCCGAAGCCGAGCCGTATATCGGCAAAGTGGCCGTGGGTGCTGTCGTCCTCAACAGGATTGAAAGCCCGCTTTTCCCCAATACATTGGCGGGTGTGCTCTACCAGCCGCATGCCTTTGAAACCGTCACCAACGGCCGGATTTATAATAACCCCAGCAATGAAGCGATCCGGGCCGCCCGCGACGCTGTCAACGGGTGGGACCCCTCCGGCGGCGCCCTCTATTTCTTCAACCCCGCGAAAGTCATAAGCTCATGGGTTTGGACGCGAACAATCGTCAACCGCATCGGGAAACACGTCTTCGCCATCTGAGACCGGAAAGGAGGTGGGGTTATGAGAATCAACTGGCTACGCCTGGCAATCCGGGCAGCCGCCGCTTTTGTCGTCCTCTTTCTCCTCGGCTATATCGTCCCCGGGTTTTCCGGGTTGACCATCGGACGGCTGGCCGTGGTGAGCCTGGTGACTGCGGTTCTTTCCTCCCTGGTGGAGATGGCCGTTAAACCGGGCTCCTCCCGGGACCGGAGCATCATCCTTTTTCTCGTCACCGCCGTAGTGGTCTACCTCTATTCCCTGGCCATGCTTAACGTCCGGCCGCCGGTAGTCAGCACTTTGCTGGCTGCCGCCATAATCGCCGCTGTCGATCTGGTTTTCCCGGAAAGAGAACCCTTGGCCGGCGGGGAAAGGGAGGAAGCCCACAATAACCCTTAGGCGCCGGGGAAGGAAGAAAACTGAAAGCCCTGGCTCCGGGAACCCGGAAAAGGAGCAAAGGTCCGCCGGGAAAGGAACGAAGGTCCGCTCAGAAAACCATAACGGAAGAACAGAAAAATCCCGTGTCTGCAGGCGGGAAAACCCGCCGGCTTACCACGGGATTTCTCTCTTCTCCCCTGTTACTTATCCAACTCTTCGCGCAACAATTTGTTGACCAGACCCGGGTTCGCCTGGCCTTTGGTCTCCTTCATCACTTGCCCCACCAAAAAGCCGAGAGCCTTTGTTTTCCCGGCCCGGTAATCCGCCACCGGTCCCGGGTGCTTGGCGAGGATCTCCCGGACCACGGCGGTAAGCTGGTTTTCATCGCTAATCTGCGCCAGGCCCTTTTCCGCCACGATCTCCCGGGGGGACTTGCCGGAGTAAAACATCTCTTCAAAAACGGTCTTCGCAATCTTCCCGCTGATCTGGCCGTCATCAATCATCTGCAACATGGCGGCGAGCGCTTCCGGCTTCAGCTTGCTCTGGGCCGGTGTAAGTTTTTCCAGGTTTAAGAGGCGGGCGAAATCCCCCATCACCCAGTTGGCCACGGTCTTGGGCTCTCCGGAATAGCAACGAAGTGTGGCTTCAAAAAACTCGGCCGTCTCCCGGAAACTGCCCAGCAGGTCCGCATCCTGAACCGGTAACCCGTACTCCTTCACATACCGGTTTTTCTTCTCCTCCGGCAGTTCCGGAAGGCCCGCCCGGATCGCCTCCACCCATTCTTCGGCAATCACCAGCGGCGGCAGGTCCGGATCGGGGAAATACCGGTAATCTGTGGCCTTCTCTTTCGGCCGCATAAAAAAGGTCATCCCGCGCGTTTCGTCCCAGCCCCTGGATTCTTCCTGCTCCGGCGGGGTCCCGGCCGCCAGTAAACTGCCCAGGCGGTTTTCTTCGTAGGCCAGAGCCGCCTGGATCGCCTTGAATGAATTGAGGTTTTTAATCTCCATCCGCCGGCCAAACTCCCGGCTCCCCGCCGGGCGTACCGAGATATTGGCGTCGCAGCGGAAAGATCCTTCCTCCATCTTGCAGTCGGAAACCTCGATATACCTAAGGATCTCCTGGAGTTTCTCCAGGAAGATCCTGGCCTCCTCCGGTGAACGGAGGTCGGGTTCGGTAACGATCTCAATTAACGGCAGACCGCTGCGGTTAAAATCCAGTAAGGAGTAGCCGGCCGTACCCGTCCCCGAATGGTAGGTCCGGCCCGCTTCTTCCTCCAGATGGATCCGGTTGATCCTGACGAGCCGCTCTTCTCCCGCGGGGTTGACGATCTTGAGCCCGCCCCCGGCACAGAGGGGGAGATCATCCTGGGAGATCTGGTAAGCATGCGGCAGATCCGGGTAGAAGTATTGTTTCCGGTCAAACCTGCTGAACGGGGCGATCCGGCAATTTAATGCCAATCCCGCCTTGATACAGTATTCAACAGCCCTTTTATTGAGGACCGGGAGCGCCCCGGGCATTCCCAGGCAACCCGGGCAGACGTGGGTATTGGGTTCGGCACCGAACCGGGCGGCGCACCCGCAAAAAACCTTCGCTTCTGTCTTTAATTCCACATGGACCTCAAGGCCAATAACGGTCTCGTAATTCATGGCAAAAACCGCGCCCTCCTTTTACCGCGTTTTCAAACCCCGCCTTTACCGCCGCATCTCCCCGGCAACCGGCCGGGGAAGAAAACGGCCTCCGGGAGTTGCCGCAGGGGAATCTACTCCTGGAAAGACGGCGGGGAAAGCCTCCCTGTGGCCTCCTCCAAAATCCGGGCCGCCCAGAAGAGCAGGCCCTCCCTTCCCGCAGGGGCCAATAACTGGACCCCTACCGGCAGGCCGTCCACCAGCCCGCAGGGGAGGCTCAACCCGGCAAGACCGGCCAAATTGGCGCCGGCAGTATAGTATTCATCCTGATACTGCAGTAAGGGGGATCTCTCTCCCCCGGCCCGTCCGGGCGCCCCCGGGGTGACCGGGGTTAAAATCAGGTCGCACTTGGTGAAGGCCTCTTTAAACTCCCGGATGACCAGAGCCCTTACTTTCTGGGCATTGAGGTAATAATCGTTATAACACTCGGCGCTCAAAACCAGGGTCCCCAGGAGGATCCGGCGCTTCGCCTCACTGCCAAACCCTTCTGTCCTCGTCTTTTTATACAAGAGGTCAATATCGGTTGCCTCCGGCGAACGGTACCCGTACCGTACCCCGTCATACCGCGCCAGGCTTGAACTGGCCTCGGCGGCTGCCAGCAAAATATGGGCGGCCAGGGCATAGCCGGTGGAGGGCAGGGTCAAATCCACCTGTTCTCCACCCTTTTCCGCCAGGATCCCGGCGGCGGCCAGAACCCGCTCTTTCACCGCGGCCTGCAGCTGTTCCCCGGCAAAATATTCCCGGGGCAAACCGATGCGTAACCCCTTGCTGCCGGCCGCCGGGCCGGTAACTTCTGCCCCGTCCCGTCCCGGACCGGCAGCCGGGAGCGAGGTGGCGTCAAGCGGATCCGGCCCGGCCAGGACCTGGTAGAGGAGGGCCAGATCATCGACCTGCCGGGCCAGGGGGCCGATTTGTTCAAGGGAAGGGGCCAGCGCTGCCAGGCCATACCGGGAAACAGAACCATAAGCCGGTTTCAACCCGGTGACCCCGCAAAAAGCGGCCGCCCGGCGCAGGGAACCGCCGCTATCAAAGGAGACGGCCAGCGGTACAAGGCCGGCCGCCACCGCCGCCGCGCCGCCGTCCCCTCCCGGTTCCCGGTCTTTATCCCAAGGGTTGCGGGCCGGGCCGAAAGCGGAGTAGCCGGTGGTTGTCCCGGCCCCAAACTCGTCGGTGTTGGTCTTGGCAATGATCACCGCTCCCGCTTCTTTCAACCGGGAGACGGCGGTCGCATCGTAGGGAGGGATAAAATTCTCCAGGATCCGTGAAGCACAGGTGGTTTTGATCCCCTTGGTACAGATCGTATCCGCCACGGCCACGGGAATCCCGGTGAGCGGGGTAACCCCTTCCCCGCGGGCCAGGCGGCGATCGGCCTCATCCGCGGCGGCCAGCGCCTCTTCCTCCGCCACGGTCACAAAGGCGTTTAATTCCGGGTTAAACCGGTTAATCCGCTCCAGAAAGGCCCCGGTAAGCTCCCGGGCAGAGACGGTTTTTTCCCGTAACGCGTCGCTGAGTTCTTTAAGACTGAGGGTGGATAATTCCATAATAAAAAGAAAGCCTCCCTTCCCCTAGTTCTCTGCGAAAACTCCCTAACTCTCTTGCATATCCCTAGTTCTCTTCCAAAATCCTTGGTACCCGGAAAAAACCCTCTTCCCGGTGGGGGGCATTGGCCAACGCCTCCTCACGGGGCAAAGAGGGTTCAACCTCATCTTCCCGGAAAACATTTGCTAAAGAAAGAAGATGAATCACCGGCTCCATCCCTGCCACCGGGGCTTCCCGGACCTTCCCGGCGTATGCCAAAACTTCGCTTAGCTGGCGCGAAAACTCGGCGGCCTCCTCCTCGCCCAGTTCCAAACGGGCTAACTCCGCCAGGTGCTTAACCTTCTCCTTCTCCAGGTTCACTGGTCATCCCTCCTTTGACTTGACTCGCTTCCCGTTGCCCGCAGTTCCTCCAGTAACCGTAAGAACTCGTCCTCTGAGAGTACCGGCACGTTCAGGTCCAGGGCCTTCTGGTATTTGCTTCCCGGGTTTTCCCCGGCCACCACATAATCGGTCTTCTTACTGACGGAAGAAGTCACCCGCGCTCCCAGGCCCCGCAAGATCTCCTCCGCCTCTTCCCGGGTAAAAGCGGCCAGCGTCCCTGTGAGGACAAAGGTCTTTCCTTGCAACGGTTCCGCCGCCGCCTCCCTTTCCTCCGCCTTAAACTTGAGACCGGCCCGGCGCAACCTCTCCAAAAACTCCTTGTTCTGTGCTTCTTCCACATACCGCCGGATGCTGTCGGCGATGGCTTCGCCAATCTCCGGAACAGCCATCAACTCTTCCTTGCCGGCGGTAAAGATCCGGTCCAGATCCCGGAAATGCCCGACCAGCCTGCGGGCCATTTCCTCGCCGACATGACGGATGCCGAGGGCAAAAAGGAGGCGTTCCGGCGGGTTTTCTTTGCTGCGCTCCACCGCTGCCAGGAGGTTCTCTGCGGATTTGGCGCCAAACCTCTCCAAACCAACCAAGTCTTTGGCGGTCAGATCGTACAGGCCGGCGGCATCCTTGATCAGGCCTTTATCAACCAGGAGGTTGACAACAGCCGGCCCCACCCCGGCGATATCCATCGCATTTTTTGAAGCAAAATGAATAATCTTCTCCTTTTGCTGGGCCGGGCAGGAGGCTCCCAAACACCGGATGGCCGCTTCTCCCGGCTCCCGGTAGACTGCGGCGCCGCAAGCCGGGCACTTTGCCGGCATGATAAAGGGTTTTTCCGCACCGGTCCGGTGTTCCGGCACCACCCGCACCACTTCGGGGATGATCTCCCCGGCCTTCCGGATGACGACCACATCCCCGACGCGGATATCCTTCTCCCGGATATAGTCTTCATTATGCAAGGTGGCCCGGCTCACAGTGGAACCGCCCACCCGTACCGGTTCCAGGATGGCCAGGGGCGTCAAGACCCCGGTCCGCCCCACATTGACCTGGATCTCCCGGACCCGGGTGAAGGCCTCCTCCGGCGAGAATTTATAGGCGATCTTGGCCCGGGGCGCTTTGGCGGTCGCGCCCATTCTTTCCTGGAGGGTCAAGGAGTTGACTTTGACCACAACCCCGTCGATCTCCCAGGGCAGGGTAGCCCGCTTCTCCTCCCATTCCCGGCAATATTCGACCACCTCTTCAATGGAGGAGCAAAGCCGGGAATAGGGATTAACCTTCAAACCCCATTCCTTGAGCAGGTCCTGGGCCTCCCAGTGGGTAGGCGGAAGCGCCGCCCCTTCCCAGAGCAGGAGGTCGTACAAGAAGACGTCCAGAGGGCGGGCGGCGGTTACCGCCGGATCCAATTGCCGCAGGGAGCCGGCGGCCGCGTTGCGCGGGTTGGCAAAGAGGGGCTGCCCGGTCCGCTCCCGCTCCCGGTTTAACTCCTGGAAGGCGTCTTTGGTCATGAAAACCTCCCCGCGCACCAGGACCCGGCCGGGTACTCTCCCCCGTAATTTCAGGGGGATCGACCGGATGGTCCTGATATTGGCGGTGACATCCTCGCCCCGCAGGCCGTCGCCCCTGGTGGCGCCCTGGACCAAAACCCCGTCCTGGTAAAGGAGGGCCACGGTCAAGCCGTCAATCTTTTGTTCCCCTACATAAGTAAGGGGTTCCGCCGGGGCTTGTTTTTTCACCCGGCGGTCAAACTCCATGAGTTCATCCGTATTATAGGCGTTGTTTAAAGAAAGCAACGGCATTGGATGGGCCACCGTCTGGAAGGCCTCAGCCGGCGCCCCGCCGACCCGTTGCGTTGGCGAGTCCGCCGTAACAAACTGCGGGTAGGCCGCCTCCAGCTCCTGGAGTTCTTTCATTAAGGCATCATACTCGGCATCGGAGATCTCCGGAGCGTC
Source organism: Bacillota bacterium (assembly GCA_012727895.1). Lineage (GTDB taxonomy): Bacteria > Bacillota > UBA4882 > UBA10575 > UBA10575 > JAAYGG01. The sequence goes on along the minus strand of JAAYGG010000132.1, from coordinate 382 downwards.
CAGCACATAATAAAGGTAATTATGGTGTTCGATGATTGCCCGTAGCTGCTCAATCCTTTTTTTTGCCTCCCCGGCCTCCATACCCGGCACCTCCATCCTCCATTTTCTCCAAAAACAGGAGAACACAAACGATCAACAACTGAAAATTATTCGCCTACCCCGGGGTGAATCCCTCCTTGTCTTACTTATCTTTCTGCCGGTAAAAGCAAAAAAGCGGCGCGGTAAAAAACCGCGCCGCTCAAAATTCTTAGTGGTGCGCCCGACAGGAATCGAACCTGTGCACCTGGCTCCGGAGGCCAGTGCTCTATCCCCTGAGCTACGGGCGCCTGCCTTTCTATTTTAAACGATCCGGTCCCAAAAAGCAAGCGGTGGAGGTTAATTT
>JAAYGG010000131.1 GCA_012727895.1 Bacillota bacterium | reverse complement strand
TAACGGCTTTTGCCAACCTTTTCGGTATGGGCGGCGCTCCCTTGTGTGCCATCGAGCGCGGTCGGGCCCACTACCGGGAAGCCGAGAAAATCATGGGCAACTCCTTTGTTATGCTCGTTGCCAGCGGAGTTGTTCTGACCATCGCCGGCCTTCTGCTCAAGAGGCCGGCTTTATATTTTTTTGGCGCAAGTGCTCTGACCTTCCCCTATGCCGATCAGTATTTAACCATCTATCTGCTGGGAACTATTTTTGTCATGACCGGCCTGGGGATGAACCATTTCATCAACGCCCAGGGGTTCGGCAAAACCGGCATGATCACCGTGGTCCTGGGTGCAGGCGTAAACATCATCCTCGATCCGGTCTTCATTTTTCTCTTCAAAATGGGCGTCCGCGGCGCCGCCCTGGCCACAATCATCTCCCAGTTTCTCTCCGCCCTCTGGGTCCTTTCATTTTTAAGGAGTAAAAAAGCAATCCTGCGCCTGAAAAAAGAAAATTTCACCCTCCATTGGGAGCGGGTGAAAAGAATCACCGGACTGGGAACCTCCGGTTTCATAATGCACATTACCAACTCCCTGGTGTTGATCCTTGCCAACGCCACCCTCCAGCAATTTGGCGGCGATTTATATGTGGGGATTATGACGATCGTCAATACCGTCCGGGAGTTCATCGCCCTGCCCGTCTCCGGGTTGAACAGCGGCGCGCGGCCGGTGATGGGGTTCAACTACGGCGCCTGTGCTTACAAAAGGGTAAAAAGCTGTATTAAATTTACAGCCGGCCTCTCCATCCTCTATACCGCCGTCATGTGGCTGCTGCTCCAGGGTTTCCCCGGCTTCTTTATCCGGATTTTCACCACCGAGGCGGAGGTACTGAAAGCCGGGGTGCCGTTAATGCGCCTCTTCTACGCCGCCTTTTTCCTCATGTCGTTGCAATACGCCGGCCAGTCGACCTTCCTTGCTTTAGGCCTTTCCAAACAAGCGATCTTCTTCTCCACCCTTCGTAAGGTGATTATCGTCGCGCCGTTGATGGTCATCCTCCCCAGGCTCTGGGGCCTTGGCAGCAGCGGCGTCTTCCTGGCGGAACCCATCTCCGAAGTCATTGGCGGCATCGCCTGTTTTACCACCATGCTGCTGACCGTAAGGAAAAAACTGAAGGGCGGGGAGTGATCCTTAAACATCCCCGCCCGAGATTCTCTTTCTGTACCTGTTTGTCTCCACTTTTCTTTGTGCCCCTACCTCTATGCCCCGCGAGAGAGGGCGCTCTCTTTTTCTTTGCCCTTGTTTGCCTCTTCCCACAGGCGCTCGGCAACGGGCGCCCATTTTTCCGCCGCCGGCCTGGTCTTGGCACACAAGGCATCAACGTCCTCCGGTGCCAACATCTCCGTGGATTTGGCCCCGGACTCCTTCACCATGGCGTTGAGCATCTCCGGATTATCCAATAGCGGGCAAGGACGCAAATGGTTCTCGTTGAACGGCTGTCTTCTCCGGTAGGCCATAAAGAGCGGCGAGCGCAAGGCATCCAGGAGGCTTACCTCTTTGATGTTGACATTGGCGTAATGGATAAAGGCACAGGGTTCCACATCCCCGTTGGCGTTAATATGCAGGTAGCAACGGCCGCCAGCTATGCAACCATTGCTGAATTCCCCGTCGTTCCAGAAGTCCATCGCAAAGATGGGTTTGGTCGCCCGGATCTCCCGGATCCGCCGGTACATGTAAGCGCGTTGTTCCGGGGTGGCCAGGAGGTTTACGTCCGCATCTTTACCCACGGGCATATAGGTGAAGTTCCAAGCAAACCGGCAACCGCGCGCGATCATTTCGTCAACAAACTCATCCGACGCGACGCTTTCCGTATTATACCGGTGGTAACAAGTGGAGTAGCCAAAGAGCAACCTGTGCTCGCGCATGCGGTCCATCGCCTCAATAACTTTCCTGTAAGCGCCCTTGCCGCGCCGCATGTCGGTGGCTTCCTCATCCCCCTCAATCGAAAAGGCCAGGGCAAAATTGCCTACGCGCAACATCTCCCGGCACAATTCATCATCAACCAGCGTCCCGTTGGTAAAGGCAAAGAAATAACAATCCTGGTGGGCCTCGCAAAGCCGGATAATATCATCCTTGCGAACCAGCGGTTCACCGCCGGAGAAAATGTAGAAGTATGTTCCCAGTTCCTTCCCCTGCCGGCAGATGGAGTCCAGTGTTTCATAGGAAAGATTATGTTTGTGCCCATATTGCGCGGCCCAGCAACCCTTACACTCAAGATTACAGGCACTGGTCGGGTCCATAAGAATCGCCCAGGGAATGTTGCAGTCATATTTTCGCTCGGCGGCACGGGCTTTGGCTGTCCCCTCCAGATTGGCGTTGACAAAAAAGCATTCCACCAGTTTCCGGATGAGCTTGCTATCTACCTCGGCAAAGAGTTTTTCAACCAGCAGATGCCAGTTGCTGGTCTCATCCAGCAGCGCCCCTTCGATCGCGCGAATCTGGACAGTATGCAGGTTCCCCCGGTCCAGTTTCCTGGCAAGCGCAATCATTTTGGGGATTTTTTTCATAGGCTCCTTTGACAAACACCGCAACAGTAAGTCAACCATAGCTTTCCGTATCATTCTCATGAAACCGCTCCTCCCTCATTCTGTTTTTATTATAATTATGTAGGTAAGAAGGCTATTATTGACTAACCGTTTGGTCAATTTGCCCGTGAAAAAAAACTCCCTCCTTTCACCAGGGGTTTTAAATTTAACTCTCTACTTCTTTCTTCGGCAACAAAATATCCCTCCCGGAAACCATGGCATTCAGCACAAACTGGCTTGAACGCAAGAAAGAAGCACGAAGTTCCTCACCGCTTAAGATATTCAGCTTTTGAAAGTCATCATAATAAATAGCAAAGCTTACCAGGGGAACAAGGGAGAAAAAAAACCTGATACAGACCAGGTCATCAGAGTAGGTAAAATCCCGGTCTACCTCCGCCAGGGTCTTATAAACCGGATTTTCCTCCTCCCCTTTTAACAGGTGCAAAGCCTGGAAGATATTCCTCCGGTATTTACCGTCCTTAAGCGATTCAAGCATCAAGATCCGGAGGATATCCCTGTTTTTCAGGGCAAAATCGAGTGCTTCCTCAAAATAGCCGTACGTATTCCGCAAAAAACCCATTATTGCCTCTTCATTGCTGAAATGAAGCCGGTCCGGTTCAATATCCAGCTCGCCGCTCTTAATCATCGGGATAATATTGTTCCGGACAAACTCCATGGCCAGGGCAGTGAAGTCTTCCAATAACAAATGGAGCAAACAGTCGAGGATCTCTTCCTTGCTTTTGAAATAATAATAGATCAGTCCTTTTGTAACATTCGCCGCTTCCGCAATTTCATTGACACGCGTTCCATCATAGCCCTTCTTTGCAAACAACTTCACCGCCGCATCAAGAATCCTCTTTTTTGCGTCCTCTTGCGGCTGTTGCAGACTGGGTTTCATCAACTAATCCGCCTTTCTTTGCTGCCTCTTCTTGACTGACCGGTTATTTAATACTAATATACCACTTATTTTGCCTTTTTGTCAAATTATGACCCTTATTTGCTCTTTGTCAAAGCCGGGTAGAGGCCAGGTCAAATATCCCCGTCAACTATACTGAAAAACCCGGTAGGTTGTGGGTTCCATTTTTATGGCAAAAATGCTTCTCTCACCCACTGTTTGCCCGCTGATTTCTTCCCCGGAGACCAGGTCGACAAGGCCGGCGTTCTTCTTTTCCACCACGATCTTGATATCGGAAAAATACGGCAGGAACGACTCGGCAATAAAGGTGTTGTTATCATAAACGAAGAGCCCCACCTTGGCCGGTCCTTCCAGCCGGACGTCCAGATCTGCCGTTAAGACCCGGCGAATCTCGTCTAAAACCTCCGCGGGCAAGGCATATAAATCCCCGGGATTTTCCGGAATGGTCAAAACATACAACATGC